>DAHWEW010000009.1:0-15843 GCA_027326225.1 Legionellaceae bacterium | reverse complement strand
CCATTTCCGCACCTTTGTTAGGACCTTTGCTGGGAGCTATTTTCATCACCTACGTGAGTTGGCGAATCATTTTTGTTGTGATTGCTGTATTAGCTCTGGTGGCACTCTGGGGTTTGTGGAAATTTATGCCAGAACCGGTGGGACAAACCAAGCATGATGGGACAGAGATCAAACGAATTTCCTTAGCACCGAGCGTGGTTATAAAAAATTATAAAGATCTACTTTGTAATCGTACCTTTGTTTTGGCTTCCATTGGTTTTGGAATTATCTATATTCCTTGTTTATCATGGATTGGTTTATCGCCTGTGATGTTGGTTAAAAGAGCTCATTTAACGATAATTGAGTATGGATTATGGCAATTGCCAGTCTTTGGAGCCTATATTCTGGGGAACATCTATTTGCATCGCATGACTCATCGCGCTCCAGTGAAGCATTTGATTTTGGTGGGGTCTTGTATTGCAGCCATCAGTTTATTTTTAGTCTATTTATTACCTCTTGTAACCAGTGATTATTTTGGTTGGTTAATGCCAGGCCTTGTTCTTTATTTTTTTGGCGCAGGGATCATTGCTGCACCCATCAGCCGTTTTATCCTTTTTTCAACAGAAGTGAGCAAAGGCACAGCATCTGCATTGATGAGTATGATTGCAATGTCGATTCAAGGGATGGGTATTGAAGTGGCTAATAAATTATATGCTAACCATCAAAATGATATGTTTGGTTTGTATTGTGCGATAACAGCTATTTTGTATATCGGGATTTTAGGCGTGGTGCTAGTCCTTTCTAAGGAAATCAAAGGGCGGCTCAAGGATCCAATTGTATAAATAAGAGATGACGAAGGCGCCAACAAACCCACCAATAAAGCTCGCAGCCCCACCCAAGGCACAATTGATTAATGAGGGTTGATAGCCTAAATACATCTGACCAATAGCCGCAACAAAAGGTTTACCATTATAAAAAAACAATGCCAAAACACCCAAACCAAAACCCGCAGCTCCAGAGACGATACCAACGGCTAATCCAAGAGCCACTGGGTCTAACTTACATTTTGCCATGATGATTTCCGGGTGAATAACATCTTAATAAATTACCGAAAAAATAGGGGATTGTAAATAACAAGGGGGAGGGGGGAGTTCTCAGGGCGTCCGCATTTTTGTGATTGATATTTGAGAATCTTATTGCGTTTATTATGCACAAACTCACCGAACCGTGACCGTTAGGGAGCGGACTGTATGTGAATCGTAGCTAAAATTTCCGCTCCCTAACGGTCACGGTTCGGTTGGTAACGCTCGCAGTTCGGTTGGTAACGCTCGCAGTTCGGTTGGTAACGCTCGCAGTTCGGTTGGTAACGGTCACGGTTCGGTTGATTTGGTCTCAAATAGAAAATGTCGCTAGACAACGGTTATTATCTACAAAAGGACTTTTGGAGCCAAAAAAAAGGCCAGTTTTGAGCGCCTTGCAAATTTGCAATGGATTTCGTGCATTGAGACAGGAAATGAGAGACTCTCCTCGACAATGAGGAAAAATGCTTCCTTTATTGCCTATGGCACTGTGTTGTCCATGCGTCCAACGTTGACTGGATGATGTGTAATAGGTGGTATAGTTGTAAAGCCTTAATTGTTTATTCAAATCAAATATTTTCATCGAAGGATAATTTTGATGGATTCGGCTGATAGAAGGCGTGGCAAAATCATAGATATTTTTGCCGTTGTCCAGATGAATTCTTCTGATTTCATCCATGTGGGTGTGGGCAGTGAGTAAAGTGATTTGCCCATAGTGAGAAGACGCTTTTTGCAATAAGTGAATGAATTCTTTTAAATAAGGCTCATGCCAGCTTGCCTGATGGTTGTATGTTTTTCCTGGAGGCACATGCATGGCTATCAATAGTTGTTTCGCATGATGGGCATTTAATTGTTGACCTAGCCATTGAAGCTGTGTTTCAGCGTCTCTATTTTGGTGGGGATATCTTTGGAGAAACAAAGGGATCTTAGCAAATGGAATACTGTTTAGCGCAATCAATAGGATATCTTTACGGTGAGGTAAGACATAAGTGGAATAATATCCCTGATCCCGCATGTAGGTGTCGTCAATGATCAATCCTTTGCAATACATACAAGCGCCCTGCCAATCAGGTGCGAATGTGAGTGGGGTGCGGTGATTGATTGAAAAGGGTTGGTAATTGCCACCTAGGGAGTCATTGTTTCCAGTGATATAAAACATGGGTTTATGACTCGTGTTTGCTACATATAGTCGATGAAAAACGGTCTTTAAATAGTCGCCTTTTTTGGGGGAGTACCAAAGCAGATGGGTGGGTAAATCTCCCAACGTTATCATAAAATCAACGTTCTGACTCAGCTGCTTAAATTCTTCTATAGCAACTTTCAATAACCCATCACCTGTATCCTTGCCATTTTTTGAGCTATTGCCTTCACCATAGTGAATATCAGAGATAGAGAGAAAACGAATGTCTGCATAAGCTGGGTAGGCGAGAAAAATAAAGAGAAATAGGTGTAGAAAGAGTCTCATAAACGCTAGCCACAGAGTTGAAGAGTCATGAGGCTAATGAGTTTATAGGTCTGTGTCAAGCGATGGATGTACTTGACACTTCGTGCTTAAGAAGTCTTTTTATAATCTAGCATTCAAATCCTCTTCATCGTCCTCCTCGTAACCAAACATATTATCCAGATGATCTTTATAATGTGTGGTACTATCAGAAATCATTGCTTTTGTATAACTAGAAGTATCTTGTTTTTCAGGCTCTTCTTGATCTAGCTTCGCTTTCATTTCTTCCAAAGCTTTTATCGATTTAGTCTGGCCTGATGATAATGGATGACTATGTTTTGCAAGAAATATATTTAATTTTGTACCCTTTTTTAAACCTTCCTCTATGATTTGACGTTTTATATCGGGACTCATGCCTTGAATATAGTCAAGGACAGCTTGTTTTATCCCAATATTTTTAGAATGATTAGCTAAAATGTGGTGTACAAATTTGGGGTCTTGAATCCCAAGGTTGAAAGCATATTTCGTCACGTCGGTAGCACACTTCGTTAGCAAAGACCAGGCATGACGTAAAGATCTACAAAACTCGGCTTCTGTTTTAGCTTTTTTAATGTCAACCACTGTTGGTTCATAATATTTTACTGAGTCTGTGGGGGTATCTCGAAATGACTCGACTAATTGTTTAATTGCTTCACTTTCGAGATATGGTTGTTTATCAAGCTCTGCATATAACTTACTCCAATCTTCTTTTGTGTAAGTGCCATGTTGTCTACAACAAAGGATTACGGTTAAAAAAGAAATAGAATTTTGGTTTTGTTCTAGTAACATGTTAACACTAGGTTTTCCTCCTACCTCCATCAATGTTTTAAAAGACAGCGGATCTATTGGGTAACCTTTTCTGACTTGCTTTAGTATTACCAACTCTTGAGTTGCCCACTGACCAGATTGGGGTTCTTTTGTGTCAATATGGCTTAACACCCGCGCATACCAAATCGGATCAACCGAACTTAATTTTTTCGAACAACTATCTGCTATATATTGTACCAGCGAAAATGGTTTATGAGGCGTGCCTACTTGAGACACATCGGCTCCTTCTTGACAGAGTTGCAAAATCTTATCAGGATCAATGGTTATAGGATTAGTGTTTTCCAACAAATACCTTCGTAGCTCTTCTGTTTTTTCTTTAATCATTTTGCCGTCAAATTTGATCTATTTATATAAATTATAGGTTAATAATTTAACTTTTGTTGAAACTCAAGGCGAGACGATAGTTCTAGCAAGCCACGAGCTGATTTTTGCAAGTGGCTTGTTACAACCATAAAACAAATTAAGCACTGAGCATTTTGTTAGAGCTAGAACTCAACAACAATGCATCAACAAGCGATGATTGCCCATCTTTTTTGGTGGTAAAAAAGGTGACGCCTTGGTCTTTATCTTTAGAAAAAATACTGGTTTCTCCTAGTCCTGGTTGGACAAAGACTGGATTTTTAACTTGCTTTAAGATTTCTCCCTGGGCTTCTAAGAGCATGACTTTTTGAGTGATAGGGGAGGCATCTTTAGCGGCATCACTCAACTTTTTAATTCTGGCTGCATCCGCATCAGAGGTGATTTGGGTGGCATTGGCTTGTGCACGTGCCTGAATCTCTACTTGTCTTGCTTGGGCTTCTGCCTGAATAGTGATGGTGAGTGCTTCTGTCTCAGCTTTGACTTTTGCTTCCCTTCGCTCAATTTCTGCGGCAATGACTTTAGATTCTTCTGCTTTTGCCTTAATTTGTGCAATATTGGCCTCATTTTCTGCGATGCGACGGTTCGCTTCGGCCGTGGATTGCTGAGAACCAAGATTGCGAATGGTTTTCAGATATTCATCATCCGCTGGTAAAATTTCAGTGATCTGTAAATCAGTGACGTGCAAACCCCATTCTTTGGCTTTTTCATCGAGTTTTTCCACACACTCATCATGCAGTTGAGTCAGCTTTTCATTGCGCTTGGTGGTATGATGATCTTCATCGGTGTGCAAAGAGGGTGCAATATCTGTAGAGCTAAATCGGCTTAAAATGGTACGCAACGTGCCGTCTGCAATCGATTTGAGATACTGAATGATTCTTTCGATACCAAGGCCTACGGTTTTCAGTGGTTCATCTACCTTGAAAGTGAGCATTGATTCAGCACGCATTTCAATTTGGTCGCTACACATGACGGTGAGCGTGGGTAAGTTCACACCCTGTGGACTTGTGGTTAGAATGGCATTGAAATAGTTCCCTTCGGATTGTTTGATCTCATGTTTGCCAGGTCCTTTCACCACCACACCTTCTGGGGTATTGATAACAGCCACCTGACCTTCTTTAACGGTCACAATTTTTAAAGCACCTAAATCAATCACATCACTATCCACTGGAACTTTTTTAATGAATCGGTGATTGGCAGGTAATTTATGTCTGCCCGCTTCAAGCAGGACAAAAATACCTTCTTTATAAGATTCACCAAGCTCACCATTGCGAATGGTGATATATCGATGATTGCCTAGGGTAAAATCATCTTGACCAATGTCTTGTATCCCAGTTTTGACATCAAATGTTTCACCCATGGCCGAATCGATGATGTGAAGCCCTGGTTGTAGTTCAACGTATTTTCCATCACTGTCGGTCTTAACACCCAGTTTGCCAGGTCTGATACGCACGATTTTTTTAGCGCCAAAGTCTAGATAATCTTCTTGATTACTGCGAATGTTTTGACTACTAAAGGTTTCATTGCCGGCGACATTGATGATATGAATACCCGGTTGTAGCTCTTGTAAAGCACCATTGGGTAGGGTTTTGAAAGCGACTTGTCCTTGATTAATTCGAACTCGTTGCATGGGTCCAAAGTCAATGTAAGGTGATGCCTTACTGTAGGATTCAGTAAATTCATCTCCAGGAAATGGACGAAAATATATCCCCGATTCGAGTAATTCTGTGTTTCCTACGGCATCTTGAAACAGGGCAATTTCATCAGATTTGACGCGTTTGAAACTTTGGTACAAAAGGTACCAACCATAAAAAGGAATAATGGAATAGAACAACCCCATACAAAAACGCCATACATTTGTCATGTTACTTGACTCCTAATGTTAAGAATATGTAAACAAAATAAATTTTACTTTACAATTATTAACGAAATATTAACAAAATTTACATAAAATTAGGTTTATGAAAAATAATTTATCGGATATCCATGATGCTTGGAATAAGTCGTAGCCTGGATTGCGCTTCACTCCATCCAGGCTACTCATTTTTTTCTTTGGTAAAATCATTAAAAGCCAGTATGATGCTCCTCACTTTGAGTAAAGGATTAAACGATGGTCATTGCAGGTGTGGATGAAGTGGGACGAGGGCCATTGGCAGGCCCCGTGGTGACTGCCGCTGTTATTTTGTCTGGCCCTATTGATGGGGTTAAGGATTCTAAAAAATTAAGCCCCATCAAACGAAAAGCTCTGGCGATTGAAATCAAAAGATCTGCACTTTGTTATGCTTATGGTCGCGCTGAAGTGGAAGAAATTGATTCACTCAATATCCATCATGCCACTTTACTGGCTATGAAAAGAGCTATTGAAGCCTTGAGCATTTCGCCTATGAAAGTATTGGTGGATGGTTTATATATTCCTAAGGTGTCTATCCCTTGTGAAGCGATAGTGAAAGGAGATCAATTGATTGCAGAAATTGCTTCAGCTTCAATTTTAGCCAAAGTGTTACGTGATGAAGAGATGGAACAAATGGACCAAAAATATCCGGGTTATGGTTTTTCTCTCCACAAAGGGTATCCCACTGAACTCCATCGAGACATGTTAAAAAAACTAGGCCCATGTCCTATTCATCGTAAGAGCTATGCGCCTGTTAGCCAATGTTATTAAACAAGATACGATGCGAGCTAATAGACATCAATATGCCAAAGCTTGCCAAAAAAGTAACCATAGCTGTCCCGCCATAGCTAACTAATGGGAGTGGGATCCCGACTACAGGTAAGATGCCCATGACCATACCGATGTTTACAAAAGCAGAAAAAAAGAAGGTCATAGCAAGACTTGCGGCCAGTAAGCGTGTATAGCCTGTTTGGGCAAGTTTTGCGATGCTTAAACAACGTAGCGATATCAAAACCATAAAAATGATTAAAATGACACTTCCCATGAACCCAAACTCTTCACTACCTACCGCAAAAATAAAATCTGTGGCATGTTCTGGTAAAAAATTAAGATGCGATTGACTGCCGGCGAGCCAACCTTTGCCAAAGGCTCCTCCTGATCCAATGGCAATTTTTGACTGGATAATATGATAGCCTGCGCCCAATGGATCTTGCTCTGGATTTAATAGAGTGATCACCCGTTGTTTTTGATAATCATGCATCACATGCCAGAGTAGGGGTGCCAAAAGTCCAATGGCCACTGTGATGATGAGCATGATTCGCCCACTTATGCCCGCCAAGAAGATCACAGAGAGTCCTGCGGCAATGACCATGATAGCAGTTCCCAGATCAGGTTGTTTGGCAATGAGTAGGGCTGGAATAAAGATGATGATTCCTGTGATACATAAGGTTTTCAATTGAATCGGCAAGGGTTTTCTATCCACATACCAAGCCGCCATCATGGGAACGGCTAATTTCATGATTTCAGAGGGTTGAAAGCGAAAAAGGCCCAAATCAAGCCATCGTTGTGCGCCTTTCCCAATTTTACCCATGAGCATGACAGCAAAGAGCAGGGCAAGACCAATTCCATAGATCCAGGGGGTCCATAATTTGTATTTATGCGGTGGGATAAAAGCGAATACCACCATAATGGTAAATGCAAAAAAAAGTCTGAATGTTTGGCGCAAAATCATACCCATATTTTGGTTTGAGGCACTATAGAGAATGAATAAGCCAAAAGCGATCAATAACAGCAATAAACCTAATAACTGCACGTCAAGATAAAATGAGTGACCAGTGAATCGATAAATAGGACGAGCGTTGTTTATTTTCATGATTTTTTTTCAGTTAAGTCAAAATAGGCGTCCATGACTTTGCGCGCAACGGTTGCTGCCACAAAATCATTTTCAACAAGGACGGCAATCGCAATTTCTGGATTTTCCACTGGCGCAAAGGCGATAAAAAGAGAATGATCTCTTAAGGCTTCAGGGATATCGGTATAGCGTTTTTTTTCATATTGACTCCCGCTAAATACTTGAGCTGTTCCTGTTTTTCCAGCCACACTGTAAGGGACTATTCGACCAAAGCGATAAGCAGTTCCTTCATCGCTGTGAATCACTGCCTGCATGGCATCTGTCACCATGGTCCAATACTCACTATTTTTTAATTGAACGGGATACTCTTCTACCACTTTGTTTTGATGAATACCTAACTGATCATGTACGGTTTTATTCAATAAGTGTGGACGAAAGCGTCTCCCATGCTGACTTAAGCTTGCTGTAGCATTAGCCATTTGTAAGGGTGAGGCCAACATAAAACCTTGTCCAATAGAAGTGATTAAAGTGTCACCAGGATACCAATGAACACCTTTACTGTTTCTTTTCCAGTGAGGACTAGGCACAAGACCTGGTGCTTCTTCAAACAGATCAATATGGGTTAATTGGCCATAGCCAAATTGCATAAGCATATCTTCAATGGCCGTTATCCCCATTTTATTGCCTAATTGATAAAAATAGGTATCACAAGAGACGGTAATGGCTCTTTGGAGATTGATGACGCCATGCCCCGTTCGTTTCCAATCTCGATAAGAGTGACTGACCCCAGGGAGTTTATACCATCCTGGATCATAAATTTTAGTGGCAGGCGTAATGACCCCTTTTTCAAGTCCTGCAATGGCAATGAATGGTTTGATGGTGGATGCAGGCGGATAGAGTCCTCGTACGGCGCGATTATACAAAGGTCTATCTGGTGAGTTTACTAGCTTTTGGTATTCAAGCTTACTGATCCCATTGACAAATACATTCGGATCATAGCTGGGTGAGCTGACCATCAACAGGATCTCGCCATTGTTTGAATTGATGGCAACCACAGCGCCTCGTCGACCTTCTAGGGCATCATAGGCCACTTGTTGTAGACGTGCATCAATGGTGAGATAAATTTTGGAGCCTGAAATAGGCGTTTGTTTGCTTAAAATTTGCAATGCTCTACCGCTGACGTCTGTTTCGATTTGTTGATAGCCGACTTGCCCGTGCAGTTTGTCTTCATAGTATTTTTCAATGCCTGCCTTGCCAATAAAGTTCGTGGCACGATAATTGGTGCTATCGACTTGTTGTAATTCTTGTTCATTAATGCGTCCCACATAACCGAGAATATGGGCAGCCACTTCACCAAGGGGATAGTAACGCATCAAGCGAGCCTTGATACTCACGCCAGGAAACTGATATTGATTGCTGGCAAAAATGGCTACTTCTTCTTGACTTAATTTGAGTTTAAAAGGGATGGGGACATAGGGTTGGTTTTGTGAACGAAGATGCGCAAAATTTTCAAGATCTTCATCGCTGATTGAGGGAAGTAAAGCTTGTAGGCGCTTTAGGGTGTCTGGCATGTTTTTGATGTGTTCTGGCGTGATTTCCAACACATAAACTGGGATGTTATCTGCAAGAATCACCCCATTTCTATCAAAAATAACCCCTCTAGGTGGTGCGATAGGGATGATACTCATTTGATTTTTGAGTGACAATGTCGCATATCGCTGGTATTGCGAGAATTGTAAATAGGCTAAGCGTAAAATCAAGATCAAAGACAGTACAATCAGCAACGCCACTAACAAGCTAATGCGAAAGCTATGGAGTTGGTATTCAAAGCGCTCATTTTTCACGGGCTTATTCAAATGCATCTTTTAAAAGCCTAGTTATTAAAGGTGAAAAGCCAATATTATATACTGCATTAACTTATTTGTGGTAAGGGTGATTTTGTAAAATAGACCAAGCGCGATAGAGTGCCTCTAATAAAGTCACGCGCACCAGGGTATGGGGTAGAGTGAGCTTAGACAAAGACCAGCGTTCCTGGCATTGGGTGATTAAAGCTGGAGCCAACCCTTCTGGCCCACCAATGAGGAAACACAAGTGACTGGTCACTTGTTGTAATTGAGCTATTTTTTTAGCCAATTGTTCACTTGTAAAAGATTCGCCACCTACTTCAAGTGCAATTAAATGGGCGCCATTGGGGATATTCATGCTCATCGTCGCCATTTCTTTATCTAAAATCCTTGCTAAATCAGAAGATTTCCCTCTTTTCAGCAAAGGAATTTCAATGATGGATAGGGATGTGGTGTCTTTAAGCCTTTTGGTGTATTCATGAACGGCAAGAGTTACCCAATCTGGCATTTTGTTGCCTATGGTTATGAGCGTGAGCTTCATCATGGTTAGACTTTACTATGGAGATTCATCTTGCCAAAGTCCTTCCAAATTATAAAAAGAACGTGCTTCAGGTTGCATCACATGTACCACAAAATCACCAAAGTCTACCAAGGCCCAATCGCCGCTTTCAAGACCACTGTGTCCGAGTGCAGGTAGGCCTGCTTTTTTCATAGATTCCATGAGATGTTCAGCAATGCTTTTGACTTGGCGAGAGGAGCGCCCAGAACAGATCACCATATAATCAGTAACCGTGGTATGAGCACTGACATCAATCACTTTGATGTCTATGGCGTGATTATCTTCAAGAGAGTGTAGCAATTGTTTTAACCTAGGGTTTTTATCATGCATGGTTAGTATTTCAATTCATTTAAATGGCGGAGCATCATAACAGCAATTGGTGATAGACACAAAAAATCCTAGTTTTGTGGCAGGACCAACGCATACCTTGTTCAATTAACAATGTATTATCGTCATTGCTTCATTTCGTTCGCAATGACAACATATTGTGTTTATTTTTATAGAAACGTAGCCTGGGTGAAACGAAGTGAAACCCGGGTTTCAGTCCTACGGACTTACACCCAGGCTACGTTTTCTATCATGCTTGTGCAGGTTGGGCTTCTCGTGGTGGTTTAATTGATTCTAACTGGCTCATCACATCTTCTCTTGTGTATTCCTTGTTGGGCGTTTGAGTGAGTTCAGAGATGATCTTGTTCTCAATCAGAGCATCCACAACATAAGAGGCCAATGAATGGGTGTAGTATCTTCTTGATGGATCAGTGAAAAAGGTTTCAAGTGCCTCAATTGTGTCAGTCAAATCATTCTTCTGGTCAATAGTGGCCTTTAATGTATCTGCGGCAAGAAGTCCTGCACTTCCATGGCGAAAATAACTAAAGAAACCACCTATTACGCCTCTGTTATAGGGTCCAGCCTCTGCCGTAGTGCTTTGTTGATATGTCTTATATTGGTTCACAGCATCAGTAATAGCCTCTTTAATCGCGGCTACTGTTACTGGTGATTTGTCTTCGTCGAAATCCACTTCTTCCTCTTCATCTTTGTCTGCTTTGGCTTCTTCAGCAGCTTTTCGAGCTGTTTCTTCTTCAGCAGCTTTTCGAGCTGTTTCTTCTTCAGCAGCTTTTCGAGCTGTTTCTTCTTCAGCAGCTTTTCGAGCTGCTTCTTCTTCAGCAGCTTTTCGAGCTGCATCTTCTTCAGCAGCTTTTCGAGCTGCTTCTTCTTCAGCCATTTGCAGAGCAAGTAACTCTGTCACTGTGTCACGGGCTTGAGATTCTAGAGTTGCAAGATCCCTTAGTTTTCCTTGACCTGCTTCGACTACTGTTTTACTACCAGGATATTGACTAAATTCCGTGTAAAGCTTATCAGCTTGGTTCAAGCAAAAGTGTGCTAAACGAAGTGCTGCTTGAACATTATTTGGGGAGTTAAAGCGTGCTGCATTTCGCATTTGGGTCATCCAGGTGCTTATCTCTTCCCAATCTTTTGTGTTGTGGACTCCGTTGCCTTCAGTTAGAGCGTTTTTCACTGCTTTGGGAATCTCATCTTCTTTGACATCTATAAAACTGAGTTGTTTATTATCAGTCTTGGCTTCATTGATAGAGGAAAAGAGTGATGCCGCTTCTTTCTCAAAATTACAAGCCAGTTCAGCAAGAGCAGGTGGATTTCCATAATAAGCTGCATTCATGAAGGTTGCGAAGAGATGATCTCGAACCTCTTCTTCTTCATCTTCTTCTATTTCTTCTCTCTTCATTTCCGTTGTTGCTGTTGCCTTATCTCTATCCAATTGAAGTGGTGCTTCTTCTGCTTCTTCGAGCTCTATTTCTATTGCTTTTAGTAATTCTGCTTCTATAGCCTTTCTGCGTTCTTCAGCAAGGTTAGCATCTGTCAATGCTAATTCATCTGAAAAGTCTGAATCTTCAGTAGAGAATTCAAGGTGTTCTAATTGTTCAAATGGCCCTTCAACAGATGCGCTTGGCATCAGTTTTTTGATTTGCATTATTCCGACGCCATACCATGCGTTACCTAAGGCTTGCTTATTTGCTGCTTTAGCACCGTAAGTATTCAATTTGATGGTGCGGTAAAAATGTTGGTAAACAGTATCGATAAGTAATTGTTTGTTGGAAGGGTTGTCTTGTTGTTGAATCTTGGCAATGATTTCAAACAACTTTGCCATCATTGTCCACGGATCATTTTGGGTTAATAACGACAAGTTTTTACCGATTAATACAACGACTACTCTTGAATCAACAAAACTACTCAGAGCATCAACCAGGTCAATAATGCTTGATTTTAAGGCCTCTTTTGCGTTGCTTTGAGCATCCTGCATTGCCCATAACTGTTCTTCAAGTCCGTTGATCTCCTCTCCAATTTCGTTAAACTTTGATTGATCAGGATCGTGTCTTAGCGACTCATGCGTAACCGCGAGGTCTTCGATTTTTTCATCTAAATCGGCTATTTCTTTTGCAGAGAAGTCTTCGGTTTGTTTATAAAGCTCTTTTGCTTGTTGATAACATCCGGTTTTGAATCGCTCTAATGTTTTTAACATGTTTTCATCTGTTGAATACGACAAAGATGCCTCTGGCAAAAATGAGTCGGTCATATTACGTAGATAATGTGCAGATAAATGGATCGACTCAATGAATCTTCCAGCTCTAAGCGCTTCATCATCATTGGTTGCTATGTTATCTATCTTTTCATATAGATTTCTTATAATTTTGAATTTTGCTTTTAATCCATCAACTAATGCCCTATCCTGATAACTTCTTAGGTCGTTAATAGCATCAATTAAGTTGTTTTGGACAACTTTGATTTGTGAAGCATCAGTACCGCCTTTGCTGATTAGTTCTTCTACTGGATTTAAAGATGCCTTAAGGTCTTCTTTCAATTGAGCAAAATTCTTCTCTGCCTCATCTGTCCTTTCTTCTGTTCTTTGATAGGTTGATAAAAATTTATCGAGTGTTGTTAACAATTCAAAGGCTTTGTTACGCAATAGAGACGCTGCTTCAGGATTCTCATTCTCTAGAAGGATGGCATATCTACGCAATCGATCAATTTGTACAAAAAGATTTGAAAACTCTGGAATCTTTTTGTTTATTTTTTCAGTCAAGCCCTTGAAGATTGTTTCAAAAGCATCTACATCAAACAAGGTTTGATTTTTTATCAAAGCAATATAATATTGGAGGACTCTTTCTTGTTTAGCAACGATCCCTAATACGTTTTCTTTCTCAGCGTCGTCTAGGTCTACTAAATTTAAATCAGAGCTTACCTCCATCACCAGTTCTTGATCTAAATCTATTTTTGGATCTACATACAGTTCTAGAACTTTTTGTATGGCTTGAAGATTGCCAGCCTTGTAGGCCTCAGTGAAACAGTTAAATGCTTTTTCTAGCAAACCTTCTTCATCTTCAGACACTGCTTTCCATCTTGCGTCTTCTTCTGCTTGTTTTTCTGCCAGCATTTGTTTTATGGATGCTTCATCTGTGGTTGCCATGAGTTTTTCTTCTGGTGCCACAGAAGCTTCTCTTTCAACTCCAGTGTCTGCAAGAGTTTCTTCTTCATCTTCTTCTATAGCGTGTTCCTCTTCTTCAGCGTGATCATGAATATGTTCCACCAGTTCAAGCTTTTGATCTACAAGCTCATTTTTCGTCATTAAACCATTTTGATACATGACGCCTAAACAAAACCATGCATTTTGAATCCATTGATATTTTTCATGATCAGGTTGTTCGATATGCTCTAGAATTCTTACAATTTCTATAAAGACATAATCAATTGCAATCGCCTGGTCTTCTGAATCTAACGTTTTGATTAAGTCACATAAGCTTTCTATTTTACCTTTTGCACCCATGAGTGCATCGGTCATGGTATCTTCAAGGTGATGTTGTGTATCTAAAGCTTCTAATTTTGTGAATTTATCTTGAAATACTTGGTGTTCAAAAACAGTTAGATCTTTCATTTTTATACTCCATTTTGCAAGTTGCATTTATGGTGACATGCATTGAATATAAACATACCTTCAAAGACATGAACATATGGAGTGATTATATACTCTGCATAAAAATAAATCAAACAACCGTTTTTTAGATCACATATTCGGAGGCGAGTCCATTTGAGGGATGGGTTTGGTGAGTAGGTATTTGATGAGTACATTTAAGAAAAAACACAAAAGGGTGAGGCCAACTAATATATACAGCAGATGGGAAAAGGCTGTTGCATAATGGGCTTTTAATATTTTGGTTGACGTCTCACCAATGGGGATGGCTGTTAAATTTGCTAGTTTCCCTGATAAAAAAGCACCAACACCTAATGAGACGAAAAAAATGCCCATCATGGTGCTGACTTTTTGGGGGCTGGCAAGAGACGTGATGGCAGATAAGCCTACGGGGGATAATAATAGCTCTGCTAGTGAAATCAACAAGTAGGCAGGAATGATGGCCAGCGGCGATAATAAGCTGATAGGGGAGCTAAAATTTGAAATAAGGGCAATTAAAAAATAACCCAAGGTGATAGAAATCATGGCTAAAACAAATTTATGTCCAGTCCGAACGCCTTGTTGTTCGATGGACACATGATGCTTTTGGCGCGCAAGGATCAAGCCTAACAAGATCATCCCAATGCTTTGAATACCGACATAATAAGGTGGGGCAAACGGAATGCCAAATAATTTGGGTTGTACCATCCGAGCCAGAAATAAGGTTAATGACAAGAACATCTGAAAATAGAAAGCCCAAAAAGCCACAGATATCAGGCACAATAAACCAATCACTATGGTTTTACGAGCCTGAGTTTGGGATTCATGTTGCACAGAATACAATATGTAGCCTACAGATAAGAGTACAACAAGGATAAAAGCCGTGTTCGCGATATTGGGATCATGGAGAATATAAAAGGCTAATAACCAGAGCAAAACCATCAAGCTGACCGCAAAAGTGACGTTCTTGATTTGGAGCGGAAAAGCATGATAATCCTGAATTTTATAGTGAGATATGCCATAGCTAAAAGTCCCAATCGCTATGATTAATCCAATCGCTGCACTTAAAAAAGAAGCAGACCAACCCAAGTAAGTATTGAGGTAACTGGGAATAGTGGTGCCAAGAAGGATTCCTGTGGTGATCCCGATGTAAAAGATAGTGAATCCGCTTTCGCGATTTGGGGAACCAATAGGATATTCATTACCTAGCAGCGATGAAATATTTGGTTTTAATAACCCAGTGCCTACGGCAATAGCGGCAAGGGATGCGGTCAGTTCCTCATCACTCATACTCAACATAACAGCCAGATAACTGCAAAGTAAAATAACAGCTCCCGTCAAAATGGCACGTTTTTGACCTAATAAATGATCAGCAATCCAACCGCCTATAACAGGTGAAAGATAGGTGAGGGCTGTGAAAGAGCCTACTAAGCCATAAACGCGTTTGTCAGTCCATTGAAAATGCAACGCAAGATAAAGCGCTAATAACGTTTGAACTACATAAAATCCATACCTTTCCCACATTTCTGTAGCGAAAAAAATGCGAAGGGTAGGGGGGTGGTGAGGGTGCGAATTTACCACGATAAACCTTGGTGATGGAGTAATCGAATAAATTTTATCATGCCGTTCTCTTATTAAACAACTCGTATTTAGGTGCAATATTCTTTAGTATATGTCTAATGTGAATGGAAAGGGAGACCTCATACGATGTTGGAATCATTTACTCTGACTCCTGGGACATTGACCCTAAAATTATTAAAACACCTGCATTTCAATCAACAGTATTGTGTTTTAGATGAAAAAGCGATACCTCAAGTTGAAAAAGCTCGCAGGGTTGTGTCAGAAATCATACAGGATCAAAAAACAGTTTATGGGATTAACACAGGTTTTGGTTCGCTTGCCAATCAATTGATTTCTAACGATAGTTTACAGCAATTACAGAAAAATATTGTGTTGTCTCATGCTTGTGGGACAGGTCCTTTATTAGAAGATGCCAAAGTTGCGCTGATATTG
>DAHWEW010000099.1:0-7266 GCA_027326225.1 Legionellaceae bacterium | reverse complement strand
GCTTTCCCATGACGCAGAAGATTGGCAATGGGCGTCCGAATCTTCTGGATACCCTGTGCATCCTGATAATGAAAAGCCGCATTATTTAAGCATGAATGGATTTGTCCAAAATGGAGAATTGAGCTTTGCCTGTTCCACCTTTGTATCAGAAACTTTTTGTCAGAAAATCAGCCAAAGTTTCAAAAGACATCTTGAAGATATTGTCACTCATTGTACGCAACAAACGCTATCTTATTATACCCCTAGTGATTTTAGCACGGTGCAAATCAGCCAAAGATTACTTGATCAATTGCAACGTCAGGATCCAGAGATAGAAGCAATATATCCTGCAAATAGCTTACAACAAGGATTTATTTATCACGCTTTAAGTGCACCAAAAGATGATGCATATCGGGTGCAATTGTTATGGGATTATCTGGTTCCTTTGGATGTCGCTCTTTATAAAAAAGCTTGGGAATTGGCTATCAATCAATACCCGACTTTACGTCTTTATTTCAATTGGGATGAGACTCCTATTCAAATTATTGCGAAGCATGGAAAACTTACGTTTTTCTTTCATGATTTTAGTCGTAAACACAACAAAGAAAAGTTCATTGACGAAGAGGTTCAAAACGACCGTAGCCAAGGATTTCATTTACAAACACCGAGCTTGTTTCGTCTTCATATCATGAAACAAAGTAAAGAGCATTACACGGCTCTCTTCACCCATCATCACAGCATTCTCGATGGTTGGAGTACCCCACAACTATTGGAACAAGTCCATGTCTATTATGAGCGTTTGTGTCAAGGCCACAGTTCTCTTGTTCCTATAGATTTGGTTTATGGTCGTGTTCAAGCTTACATGGCAACTTATCAGAAGAAAGCACAAGACTATTGGCAAAGAACAATAAAAAATTCCATACAAATCAATGAATTGCGGTGGATGCTTCATTCGGATGAATCAATATCAAATAAAAAGCAAGTCGATCAACCGAAACAATATCGCATTCAATTATCAGATCAGAACTATGCTCGATTAAAATCATGGAGTTTGGATAAAGGCATCACCATGAATGGTTTGACACAATTTGCTTGGCATAAATTGATTCAAATTTATTCTGGGGATGAAACGACAAATGTCGGTACAGTGGTGTCTGGTCGCGCTTTACCTATTGATGGTATTGAGCAAAGCATCGGTTGTTACATCAATACCCTTCCCCTGATGTTACAGTGGCAAGAATCACAAACAGTAGCAGAGCAACTGCAAGCGATTGAAGAACAAGTGCTTAGGTTAAATGAATATAGTTTTGTTCATTTGGCGGAATTACAAACTCAAGGTTTAAGATTATTTCATAGTATTTTGATTTATGAGAATTATCCTATCCCTGAAGAGCCAGAAGCCAGCGCGAATAGTTTAACGTTTCGTTTTCGTGCCTCTTTTGAAAAGTTAGATTATCCCATAGGGATACTGGCTTATGAATTAGAGCAGAAACTCTATTTAACCTTGATGTATGATGGCATTCTTCTGGATGAGGCAGAAGCATGCCGTCTTCTTTTGCAATTGATGCAAATTTTAGAACAAGTACCCGATGTATATCATCAATCTCACCAACAGATTCAAGTGGTGAATTCCACGGAGCGAAACCAAGTCCTTCTGGATTGGAACAAAACCGATAAGCCTTATCCTGATAATAAAACGTTACATGAGCTCTTTAGCGAACAAGTAGCACGCACGCCTGATATGATTGCGGCTGTATGTAAGAATAAGACACTGACCTATCTTGAACTTGAAAACGCTTCTAATCAGTTAGCGCATTATTTACGTGCCCATTTCACTATTCTTCCTGATAGCCTCATCGGTATTGCAATCCCACGATCGCTTGATCTCTTGATTGCTATGCTCGGGATTTTAAAAGCAGGAGCTGCTTATGTGCCTTTAGATATAGAGATACCAAGAGAGCGTCTTCTCTTACAGATTGATGATTGTGCGCCACTGGTGATTTTGACCCAAACAGAGTTTAGAGACCATTTTATTGTTCCAACGATTGCAATAAACGACACGCCTTATCATGATGAGCTTGTTTCCCCAATCGAAAACATGAACTCTCCCAATGATCTGGCCTACGTGATGTATACCTCAGGAACGACTGGTGTTCCTAAAGGTGTAATGATTACCCATACCAGCGTCGTGAATTACATTTACAATATTCAGCCTTATTTTGCAGATCTTCAGTTTGTTGATTGCTCGACAAATTTTGCTTTTGATTTGACAGTGACTACGAGTATCGCACCTTTACTTTGTGGTAAGACGATCAAGCTCTATCCGGGTAGGTTATTGGATCTTACTGATTATATTAAATATTTAAATGAAACACAGATTGATTTTATCAAATCAACGCCTTCTTATCTTATGGAAGTATTTTCAGCGCCTCTTGTCCCTAAGATCAAACGATGCATCGTCGGAGGTGAAAAATTAACCAAAAATCAACTCGATGTTCTATTACAGCATGTTGGTGAGTTATATGATGAATATGGCCCAACAGAAACGACGGTGGGGGTTTTGACACAAGCAAAAGTGCATTCATTGTCGCAGGTTGCATCTATTGGTAAGCCGTATGCCAACTGCAATGTATACGTGCTAAACAATGTACAACAACCTTGTCCGATAGGAGGCGTTGGAGAGTTATATATCGGTGGAGTGGGTTTGGCGAGAGGTTATCTCAATCAAAAAGAATTGACAGAATCGCGCTTTATCGCGAATCCTTTTGGTCCTGGGCGCTTATATAAAACAGGAGATCTGGTACGTCAGCATAAAGATGGAAATATCGAATACATAGGTCGCAATGATTCACAGGTGAAAATTCGAGGATTTAGAATTGAATGTGGTGAGATTGAAGCGACTCTTTTAAAAGCACCAGGCGTTTTGCAAGTGGCAGTCGTAGCAGATGAATCAAGGCTTCGCGCCTATTATGTAGGAGAGGCGAAAGCGTCTGAACTCAAAACATATTTGAGCGCTCATTTGCCGGATTATATGGTGCCAGAAGTATTGATGGCACTGGATGCGTTCCCTCTGACGCATAATGGCAAATTAGACAAAAAAGCACTACCAATACCACTGATTCACGATGAAGAGCATCGTTATGTCGCGCCTAGAAATGCATTGGAAGAAGCCCTTTGCCAGATTTGGCAAGAGGTTTTGGGTGTGGCGCTTGTGGGTATTCGTGATGATTTCTTCAAAGTGGGTGGAGATTCTCTATTAAGTATTCAAGTGATTGCGAAAATGAGAAAACAAAATATTCATGGACAGGTGCGAGATATATTTGAGTTACCTACGATTGAAAAGCTTGCCCAGAAATTATCAGAAGCAAGGGATAAAATCATTGATGCAGAGCAAGGATCATTAAGTGGGACATTTAAATTATTACCGGTCCAGTCGTGGTTTTTTGATCAATCCTTCCCACATTCTGCCCATTGGAATCAAGCGGTGATGATTCGTGTTCCCCCCTTATCATTAGATAAGCTCCGTGATGCGGTTAAAAAACTATCTGAGCATCATGACTTGTTGCGCGTAAGATTTGTCAAAAATCAACAAGGATATCAACAAAAGTATCTAAAAAGGGCTGCTCGAGAGACAGTTAAATCATTAGATGTGAGTCAATATTCAAGCACAGAACTGCAAGAAAAATTAACCAATTGGCAGGGTGAGTTTCATTTGGAGTTAGGTCCATTATGGTGTATTGGCTATTTGTATGGTTTTAGTGATGGCAGCGCGCGCATTTTTATGGCGGCACATCATTTGATCATTGATGTGGTTTCCTGGCGTATATTACTGGATGATTTAAAATCCTTATACGAGGAAGAGCCACTCCCTGCAAAAACGAGTAGTTATCGGCAATGGGTGAATGCGGTTCGAGAATATCAACGAAGGCATCCAGAAGAACATGATTATTTCGCCAATCATCTGACCTATCCTACATACTTTGTTGAACATCGTGAGTCTATTTATAGGCGCATGGTGCTGACGAAGAGTTTGACTCAACAATTGACAACTCAGGCCGCACCCATTTTTCAGGCTAAAATCACGGATTTATTATTAACAGCATTAGTTTATGCCTTAAGAACTTGGGATGCAGGGGATCCTTTGACCATTACGCTTGAGAGTCATGGTAGAGAAGATATTTTGGATACCATTGATGTATCTCGGACAATCGGGTGGTTTACAACCTTATACCCTGTGACACTGTTTTTACAACCGTCTTTACAAGATAGTATTTTGTATATGAAAGAACAGTTGAGTATTTTGCCAAAAAATGGCATCGGATATGATCCAACGCATTATCTTTCGCCCATATTTTTTAATTATCTAGGTCGATTAAGTCATAGCGAGGCTTTTTGGCAATTTAGTGGGGAAGAAGTAGGCAGGACCATACATCCTGAAAATAGGGGTCATTACTTGTTGATGATCAATGGTTGGATTATGGATGATGAATTGGTCATTGAAGTCACCAGTAAATTGTCTCCTGAAGAGACAGAAAAAATTCTCGGTGAGTTTCGGCAACAATTGGTGGCAATTATTTCATGTTGTATGGAGTATAAGCCAACCCTTCGGGCGAAGGATGTTTTGCCCTTTGTGCCTTATGAAACTAAGGGGCATCATCACAATGTATCTAAAATTTTCATTTTTCCACCAGGAGATGGAGGAGCAGAATCTTATTATCATAATATTGCGGCATTACTCACAAATGAGTCTTTGGTTTTGTTTAATAATTTCTTATCGCTACCTCATTACCATGCTTTTGCAAGTATTGAGTTTTTGGCAAAATGTTATTTATTACACTTGAGGCGTATTCAACCTCATGGACCTTACGTACTGGTTGGATGGAGTCTTGGTGCTGTGATTGCTCTGGAGGCTGCACGTCTTTTGCATATGGCAGGAGAAGACATCGAAAAACTCGTTTTAATTGATCCTTATTTAAACTATCAAAAAGCTTGTCATGTTCTTTTAGAAGATGAGCATTTTCAAGTGGATCTTCAAATGCATGCGAATCAAATCAACGTGCAATATCATCCAGATCCTTTTAGTTTAAAAGATACGGAGGTTATTTTTATTAAGTGTTTACAAGTTGATCCGTTGATCAATACCTTTTTTACGGAGAGTGGCATAATACAACAAGATTTTGATAGAACCTTTATTGAGCGCGCGTATCTTGAGTCTTATTATCATGACGTCCCTGATAATCATCTCTCAGATTATCTTGGCAAATCATTTAAACGCATTGAATTGAATGCAACCCATACGAGTTGGGTCACAAGCTTTGATCTGGTGGAGAAATTAGCTGCTCTGATTCAAGTTGAGAAAAGCTCCGTCTAATGGAGAAGTAATCTCAGGACCGTGTTTTTTTCGTTTTGATTCAATGCCAACGCTACCCTTTAAAAAAGAATAGGGATTGGATGAAACGACAAGATGATGGACAGGAGTTACTGAATCGAAAGCCTCAGCTGATCGCTTGGAGATGCTCGCAGGGTTTGGTGCTATCCATTCAAAGCTAGCTTGGGGGGAAGTTTGAAGGTCTGAAACAGGGGTTTCATTTTGTTGGACGAGTGTGCTCTCAAAATTACCCTCAGCAGACGCAACGGCCATAGGCTCTATCCCTGAAGGACAAGCTTCAATAGCAGGATTTTCTGCTTTGCCTTTCATTAATCCAAATGGTTTTTTCAATTTTTTTATAAGCTCAGTTATCTCATAAAGTTGAGTCTCAAAATCTTTAGAGCTAAGTTTGTCTTGATGTTTAGATAATATAGATTCAACGATGTGTATATTATGAACAGATAGTTTTTCGAAGATCTGTTTCAAAGTCACACAAGCAGATTGAGTGTCTTTGTGAAGTAAATGTTCTATCAGCGAAGTCCCCAAATGATTCATCTCATAAATATGTATATCAACCATTGCAACAAATGATTGATCAGCGATCTCCTTTTTAGATGCACGAGAGAGCTTAGGAGCTGACTGCTTTAAAAGAGGAAGTTTTAACAAAAATGGGACGCTGTGGGGTGATTTATCATTACGTCTTACTAAGATGATGGGTGAGGTGGTACGTAGTTTAGGCTCGAGAATTGCAGCAAAAGATGGATAAATGAGATCATCAAAAAGCTGGACAAGCGGAAGTTCTTTTAAAAATTGTCTTAAAGGCTCAACTAATTTAAATCGAGTTTTCTGGATCGTGACATCGTTGATGTTTAAAGCTAAAAATCCATTTTCTTTCAGTGAAAGGATAGCATTGTAGACTACTTTGTATAAAAAGTGGTTTAACCACGCTTCCACATTAGGATAGCGACGGTGAGATTGTTCATCTCCTAGATAGAGTTCTTTTGCAAAAAATGGGACGCCCGTTAAAATTAAGTCATGCCTGCTTCCTTGGCAAACTTCATCGATGGTTAAATCTTCAGCTGGCTTAAACAAGAGATGTACTGTTTGTGTTTCTGGGTTAGAAAAAGTTTTAACTACGTTTTCATAACCTTTTTTTAAGCCAATGTTCACATCATTGTAAACAATGAATCTTGATTGCGCAGCCAGAAATCCAACTAGACGATCTGCCCAGCCGCCACAAGGATCATAAACGGAGACTGCCTCAAAATCAGGATATATGTTTTTGATGATGGCAATAATGTCTAATACAGCAGTAGGTCTAAACTGATCTACGGCGCGGTTTCTGTTAACTTCTCTTAAGAATAATAAATTGTTAATGAGATCAGAATCTTTCTTCTCATGTGTATTTTTAAAAAATCTTTTGATAGCTGAATGACAATCTACAGGAATATAAAATCTTTTCTCCCACTTTTCAGATGGCCCAAAATAGCTGTCTTTGGGTACTTTATATCTTTCTTCTGCAAGAAAATAACCACTGGCATCTTGACCATAAAAATACAACTTAATCGTTTTACCGTCAGGATGATATTGACATAAATTTTCAAAATCCTCTTTAGCTTGCTTTAAAGAGTTCTCTGGAAGTGGAAAGGGCATGGATAGGAACTCCACTTCTATAGCTATTCGAACCGATAGGATTCTAACAAATACTTCTTTAAGGATATTATTTTTTCCTATTTCAGAAAGATTTATTTTGATATTACTTAGCGTTTTTGTGGTGACATGAATAGCGTTATTCTTGATACAGTATGGTTCTGATGGACTCATAATCACATGAATAAGTGCATCTGTTTTTTCAATGAGTTCTGATAGAGTGCGTTCGGAAAATTGAGGGCACAATTTTTGTATATTAAAACTCGTAT
>DAHWEW010000098.1:0-7275 GCA_027326225.1 Legionellaceae bacterium | reverse complement strand
CTTTCACCAAATAACGCTTATAACTATCAGGAAGAGAATCAAGTTGATTCCCATGGATAACAATCAAGGGCGGATTATGACCACCCGCATGCGCATAACGCATCTTGATCCTTCGACCGTTGACCAAAGGGGGGGTATGTTTATTGGTTAAATCCTGTAATAATCGAGTGACTTCTGGCGTTGAAATCGTTTGAGTAGCTGAAGCATACGCTTGGAGGATATCTTTAAAGAGAATCCCAACACCACTGCCATGTAATGCAGAAATAAAACGTATTTTTGCAAAATTCGCAAACTGTAAGCGCCGTGTGAGCTCTTCTTTGACTTGTTCTTTATGATCCAGGGATAAACCATCCCATTTGTTGACCGCAATAACCAGCGCCTTACCCGCATCAATGATAAAACCCAGTAAATGTAAATCTTGATCAGTCAAACCATCTCTGGCATCAAGAATCATCAAGCAAACATGTGATTCTTTAATTGATTGTAACGTTTTTATCACTGAAAATTTTTCAATTTTTTCATCCACTCTTGAGCGTCTGCGAACACCTGCTGTATCTATGAGGAGATAGGCTTGTTCATCTCGAGTAAAGGGGATAGCAATACTATCTCTTGTGGTTCCAGGCATATCGTAAACCACCACACGCTCTTCCCCTAGGATGCGGTTAATTAACGTTGATTTACCCACATTCGGCCGACCAGCAAAGGCAATTTTAATCACATCATCTGTGGTCAACTCTTCTTTGATGGGTTCAAATGCATCGGTGATTACTTCTAATAAAGCATGGATCCCACGACCATGAGTAGCAGATATCCCATAGATAGAAGAAAACCCTAAAGATTGAAAATCAGAACAGACTATTTCTTCATCTAAACCGTCAATTTTGTTGACAATCAGTTGAATGGGTTTACCTATTTTTCTAAGACGTTTGGCAATCGTTTGATCAACAGCAGTCAACCCTGATCGGGCATCAACAATAAAAAAAACAATGTCTGACTCAATTAATGCGATTTCAGATTGTTTAGACATCAAAGCATCGACTTCAATATCATCGACCCCTATGCCACCTGTATCAATAACAATGAAAGATTTGTTGTTAAATGTTGCCTCACCATACTGCCTATCACGAGTTAGGCCTGGAAAATCGGCAACCAGCGCATCTTGAGTGCGCGTTAGCCGATTGAATAAGGTTGACTTACCTACATTAGGCCGTCCGACCAAAGCAATAACAGGGATCATAAGTATCAACTCACAGAAAGACGACTCAATTTACCATTAGCGGTCATCACATAGACACTACGTCCAGAAATAGTAGGTGCAATATCAATCGGTCCGCTTAAAAGCTTGCGTGCCAGAAATTCACCAGTGTAGGTAGAAATAACATGTAGATACCCCGTCCTATCTCCAACAATCAATCGATCACCAACGAGCACGGGTTCTGTCAATCCACGAGCCTTCAATGCAGGTTGCTGCCATTTGACCTGACCATTATGACGGTCTATCGCCCATACAATATCTTCGCTATCGGTGACATATAAGGTTGATTGATCAATCGCCATATTTTTATAAATAGAAGCAGGTTTTCGCCAAACAAATTGTCCGCTTTGTAATGAAAGTGCACCGATATAGCCTTGATAAGTGGCTAAATACACAACCTCCCCGCGTACGATCGGATCAGCATCAATATCGACCAATCGTTCCACATCACTCGATCCACTGGCATAAGCTATACTACGCTGCCAAATCACACTACCTGAAGTCAGATCGATGGCATCTAACTTTCCATCAGAAAAACCAACCAAGGCAAGTTTACCCATAAGCACAGGTGATGAACTCGCCTTTAAAATGAGACTAGGCGAACCATGTTCAGACATCCATTGTTTTTGTCCAGATTTCAGATCAAATGCATAGAGATATCCATCGATGGTTTTGATAATCACTTTATTTTGGGTGATGACAGGTTTTGATAATGCATCACCCGACACTTTAAATTGCTGTATTTCTTTACCATCATTTTGCTTAAGGAGTATGACACTGGAGCGATTGCTTCCTAATGCAATGTATCCATCAGCAATGCTAGGACCACTGATAAGCCCTACCCCTAATGCCGTAGACCATAGCAGATGCCCATTATTTTTGTCGAAAGACTGCACAACGCCACTTGCATTTGCTGCATAAATCACGTTACCGCGAACCACAGGCTTTAATTTCAAATAACTACCCGCCGAACTTGCTTTACCCATAGCCACAGACCAATGTTCCACAAGGGACGCTTTAGATGGCACATCAGGCAAAGCCGAAGGAGTAGGTGTATTGTCTTTACCTAACATGTAGTTATCGATTTGAGTGCAAGCAGGCAAAAAAATCAAGCAAAATAACAAATAGACTATTTTTCGTTTTACAAATAACATAAATCCTCGTAGTTTTATTCTTAAGCAGTTTCAGTTTGGCTATGTTTATCTGTCATGGATTGTGACATAGCAATCAATTCGTTGGTTTTCATTTCCAACATTAGATTCCCCATACCCTTCATTTGTACTTCGTTCATAGCTTCACGGTATGAGCTTACTGCTTGCTGATATTGACCCGTTGCTGCATAGATATCACCGCGTAATTCATTGACGACCGGTTTATAGATGCTACTTTGGATATGATTTAATTCATTTAAAGCTTGATCATATGATTTTGAATTGACCCATAACCGTGCCAAGCGAATTCGGGCAATTTGTTGTAGCACCATGACTTTTGAATGAGTAGCAACATATTGCAATTCTTCTTGTGCTTTAGGATAACGGTCTCTCAACACATAAAGCTTAGCAAGCGTCAAGCGTGCTGCGTCAGCATAAACCGTTTGCCCATAGTCAGCCAACAATTGATTAGCAAAACCATAAACACTTTTATTGTCATGGTTTGAAAAAGCTACCATCAGATGTTCATAAGCATTAGAAGCTTGTTGCTCTATTTTTGCTTGATGCCAGTTCCAATATTTAAATCCAGAAATGACTAATAATATGACAGATAAAATGACTGTGATGACATTACTATACCGTTTCCACCATTTTTTGATGGCTTCTAGTTGCTCTGCCTCAGTCATGTACACAGACATGTTGGTTCTCCTCATTCATTTTGACAAATAGTCTTTTATGTATGCATTTAGTCGATTGTGAGAAATAGTGACCTGCTCACCTGATTGACGTAAATCTTTAACACTCACCGTATGATCTCGCACTTCATCGATACCCAGAATCAATGCCAAACGCGCGTCACTTTTATCTGCTTTTTTAAACTGACTTTTAAAACTCCCACCGGCTGTGTTCACAATGACTATCCAACCGTCATTTCGCAACGCTTCGGCAAGAACAAGTGCTTGCTTTAAAGCTTCTTCCCCAACTGCCATAAAATACAGATGCGGGCTTGTTGTCTTGATGGGGTTGATACCAAGTGTTTCCATCAATAAGATTAATCGCTCAGCACCCATGGCAAAACCAATTGCAGGCGTTGATTGACCGCCTAAGTGCTCAATCAACTTATCAAATCGACCACCTGCACAAATCGTTGCTTGACTGCCTAATCTATCTGTTACCCATTCAAAAACCGTTTGTCCATAATAATCCAAACCACGCACCAAAAAAGGATGATGTACAAAAGGGATGCCTAATTCTTTTAATCCCTGGCAAAGACTAAAGAAATATTGACGGCTTTCCTCGCTAATCACATCAATGAGCTTTGGGGCCTCTTTGATTAATGATTGCATATGTGGATTTTTGCTATCAAGAATACGTAAAGGATTCCTATCTAGGCGACGCTTACTATCCTCATCCAGATCATTGAACCTTGGTTTAAAATATTGTACCAATATCTCTCGAAACTTCTGTCGTTCCTCAAGGGTGCCAAGCGTATTGATCTGCAATTCTACAGCATGAGTCAAGCCCAACTTATCCCATAACCGCTTACATATGGCAATCAATTCCAAATCAATGGCAACACCTGAAATACCAAAAGCTTCAACCCCCAGTTGGTAGAATTGTCTGTAACGTCCTTTCTGAGGCCTTTCATGACGAAACATCGGCCCACAATACCATAATTTTTGTTGTTGATTATAGAGTAATCCATGCTCTAAGCAAGCACGAACACAACCTGCTGTGCCTTCTGGTCTTAAACTAAGGCTTTCCCCATTCAAATCGTTGAAAGTATACATTTCTTTTTCAACGATATCTGTCACCTCACCTATCGTTCGCTTGAACAATTGAGTGCTTTCTATCAAAGGCAAGCGAATTTCTTGATACCCATAATTTTGTAAACACTGAGCAAATGTTTGCTCCAGATAATTCCAATATGGTATGGCATTTGGCAATATGTCATTCATTCCACGTATTGCTTGAATATAGTCAGCCACCCGTTTTCTCCAAGCTATCCAGTTGACTATTTGAGGACAATAATGATCTCATTTTAGAAAGATCAGTCAATCGAATCTCTGTTTCAGATTTATTGGATGTATTGTTCGCGCTAGTGGTATTGGTTGGGAACAAAGGCTCATTATCCTTGTTTTTGTACCACCACATAGCGACCGCTACCAAAACAATCAGAGCAAAAAAACCTGTCACCCAACGAATCGCATGTTCGGCATGATTCGTTTCTCTACGACTTTGCCACAAGGTTCTTTCTGGATGACGATCAGAACGGTATGTTTGATTAAAGGTGTCTAATAAAGGCTCAGGAGAAACGCCTAAAAATTTTGAATAAGCCCGTATGTAACCTTTGATAAAAACAGGCTCAGGCAAGCTTTTATAGTCATCAGCCTCTAAAAGTTCAAGTGTGCGTACTCGCAAGTGTAGCTTTCCCGCAACATAGTCAATAGTATACCCTTTTTCCAGGCGCGCAGCGGATAAAAACTCACCAGGAGTCGTATTCTGATTGGTTTCAATGATTTCATCCACTATGATTGTTGTATTCATCTTTTTCTCCGGTCTGGTCCGAAAAGCTCTGTAATTTTTTTTGATATTCCTCTGCCAATTTAGGATTTCCAGTCCTATTTGCCATATCTACTGCCATGGTTAGGAATGTTTTTTCATGCATAGAGAGGTTAGGGTATTTTTGTAAATAGGACAATGCTTTATTAAAATGTTCTTGCTTCAATTCGATGTTGACTAACTCATATAAAGATTGAGCCCGTGAAGGATCTTGCTCTAATGCTTTGTTAAAATAGAAAGAGGCTTGCTCTTGATTGGGAACTTTTAGCGCACATAAGCCTGCATTTTCATAGGCAGCAGCAGTATGTTCATATTTGATGTCCTTGATGGCTTTTAAAAAGTAACCATCTGCTTCTTTATAAAAACCTTGCCGACATAAAAAAGTGCCATAATTATTGTACTCAGCACCCGCTCCAGGCGCTAATGCCATTGCCTTTTTATAATAGGTTTTTGCAGAATCTAGATCACCACTTTTTTCCATAAAGTACGCCAGTGATGCATTCACGAGCGGAGAATTAGGCGCTTGTTTAAGTGCTAACATCAACTTATGCTTCGCACGCACTCTATCTCCTTGCTTTAAGTATGCTAAGCCTAATTGTGTATTGTATGTTGCAGCCTCATTCAATTTCGCTGTTTTATTTCTAAGCGTAAATGGAGGAGGTGTGTCTTTGGATTCCCCAGCTTTTTGATGATTATTTTGGCAAGATTGCAAAAACAATAAAAAAATCACAGGTAAAAGGCGGTAAAATTTCACTACATTCCTCACAAACGAAGAAAATCAAGGGGGTGATTATAACCTAAATTCAGCAGTTGAATATACTTCAAGCCCATAGCGCTCTGAATCTTAATCACATTATTGGTTCTCGCTACAATTCAACTGCTGAATTTAGAATAACCGTGAATTGGGAGATTAAGAAGCCTTATTTAGACCTACCCATTTGATCTTCCATGGGCATAAAATGAATTTTTTGCCATCTTCTAGACCTACTGGTTCTATCTTGTACTTCACCCGCCAGTTGGCCGCAAGCTGCATCAATATCATCTCCACGCGTTTTTCTGGTAATGGTGTTGATTCCCTTTTGTACCAATTTATCACGAAAAGAATCAATCGTGGCTTGAGAAGACCGTTGGTATTCTGTCATTGGAAATGGGTTAAATGGGATCAAATTTACTTTGGAAGGGACATTCTTCAGTAGTTTAATCAATTGTTCTGCGTGCTCAGGTTGATCATTCACACCTTTCAACATCACATACTCAAAGGTCACCACTCGTCTTGGCTCATTTATAAAATACTGTTTACACAGTTCCATTAACTCTGCCAATGGGTATTTTTTGTTGATGGGAACCAGTTCATTGCGTAATTCATCTGTGGGAGCATGAAGAGATACGGCAAGAGAAACAGGACTGCACTCTCGTAAACGCAACATATCAGGAATAACTCCCGAAGTGCTTAAGGTGACTCGTCTTTTAGACAAACCATAAGCATAATCATCCATCATCAAATCCATTGCGCTGACCACATTGTCAAAGTTTAAGAGTGGCTCTCCCATTCCCATCATGACCACGTTGGTAATATGCTTATCGTGAACGCCATTGTTTCGTGACAAGAAACGAACAGCCAACCACACTTGGCCAATGATTTCAGCGGTCGTTAAATTTCGATTAAACCCCTGTTTGGCGGTAGAACAAAAACTACAATTTAGCGCACAACCCACTTGCGATGAAACGCACAATGTCCCTCTATTGGTTTCAGGAATGAATACGGTTTCAATACAATTCCCACACTCTAATTTGAGTAGCCATTTATGTGTCCCATCAGAAGATTTCTGGCAGCTTACGATTTCAGGCAAGCTAATTTCAGCCAGCTCATGAAATCTGGCAGAAAGTACCTTACCAAGATTAGTCATTTGACTAAAATCTTTTAAACCCGATTGATGAATCCATTGCATCAATTGAGTTGCCCGATAGGGTTTTTCGCCCCATTCAGTCATCAATTGACGCAATTGCTGATGATTGAAATTTAACAGATTGATTTTCTGACTCATCAGTGATTCCGAAATATTAGGTGCGTTGACACAATTCATGGGGTTCGAAAAAGTAGGCGATTTCTACTTTGGCAGTTTCAGGACTGTCTGAACCATGAACGGCATTTGCGTCGATGCTGTCTGCAAAATCAGCTCGAATCGTTCCGGGAGCCGCATCTTTAGGATTCGTAGCACCCATGATTTCACGATTTTTCATAATCGCGTCTTGACCTTGTAAAACTTGAATCATGACAGGACCTGAGATCATAAATGATACGAGATC
>DAHWEW010000097.1:0-7286 GCA_027326225.1 Legionellaceae bacterium | reverse complement strand
AAACCCAACTGGGTAACCTAAGGCGCTAAAATTGAGTGGTTTTCATTCTAACGTTTCAATGCTGATCCACAAAGCCTGCAATTCTTCAGGAGATATCGATGAAACTATATTATGCAAAAGGCGCTTGTTCTTTGGTTCCACGAATGATTATAAATGAGCTTGGTTTGCAGGCTGCATTTGAATCTGTCGATTTAAAAGCTAAGAAAACGGCAACCGGCAACAATTATTTATTGATTAATCCCAAAGGAGCAGTCCCAGCACTGGAAATAAAGTCTGGACAAGTTTTGACAGAAAATGCCATCATTTTGCAATATTTAGCAGACAATGCAAATGCAACGCAATTGCTACCAGGTGTGAATGATTTTAATCGATACCGTGTTCTTGAATGGATTAATTATGTTGCTACGGAATTGCATAAAGGAATAGGGGTTTTATTTAATCCATCATTACCTCAAACTGCGCGTGATGATGTATTTATACCCTTGATCAAAAAGAAGCTTTCATTTGTTGATGCCCACCTTGAGCATCACCCATATTTATTAGGAAAAGAGTTCACGCTACCTGATGCCTATTTGTTCGTCATGTTACTCTGGGCGAGCCACTTCAAGATTGAATTACAAACTTGGGCCCATTTGGCGCAGTATTTTAATACGCTAAAAAACCGACCCTCCATTCAAAAAGCATTAGCAGATGAGGGGATATGAGATGATTTTAGGGTAAATATAAAGCGACAATGGCGTGGTACAGTAGGCCAAAAGGATTGTTCCGAGGTCAAGATTTTCTTGATAATCAGTGACCTCAATAAAATATCAAAGGAAATCTATCATGATGCATCAAGTACTACAAAGCATTCCAAGACTAGCAACGATTACTCATTTACCAAAAACAATCTCTACTATGGGATCAATACGTTTCTTTGCCAGCAGCTTGCCACCAGTTGTTGAGTTTGCTCATAGCAAGGAGCAGAGACTGTTGCATTGTCTTATGCAACGGCATGGGGATAAAAAGCGGGGGCTTTCTGAATATGACAAGCTAGCTATAGAGCAAATATGCGATAAAATTTCGCAAAAATATGGCATTAGACCCCAGCATAGCATTGAATCATTGAAAGTCTCGTCTATTGTCTGTTGGCCATCAGAATGGATTAAAAAGAACGCCGCGGAAGATAGACATCGAACACTTAACGCCATCATTGTTGAAGCAGTGCAAGTGTTAGTTCCCAAAGCAGAAGTTGAGAATATACAAGAAATATTTAAGATGCTTTCTTCCGAAGAAGCCCCAAAAAAACATATAAATGAAAGCCAAGAGCACTCAAAACAAAGGTTGTGTGGAAAGGTTTAAATTGTGAAATTGTTTTTTTTACTCATTGTTTACATCAATGCCGCTATTTTTTGATGATAATGCTTTCAATAACCACGGGTGTTATCGGTTTATCTTGAGGATTTGTAGGCACGTTACTAATTTTATCAGCAACCTCTTGTCCAGAAATGACCTGACCAAAAACATTATAATTACCTGATAAGCCAGGTGCGGGCGCAACAGTAATGAAAAATTGGCTGCCATTCGTGTTTGGTCCTCTATTGGCCATCGCAAGCACGCCTGGTTTGCTAAAACTTGCAAATGTATTTTCATTAGCAAAGGTATAACCTGGTCCACCTGTTCCATTTCCAAGAGGATCCCCCCCTTGAATCATAAAACCAGGAATCACACGATGAAAAATTAACCCATTGTAGAAAGGGCGTTTCACCAATTTGCCTGTTTTTGGATCTGTAAATTCTTTAGTGCCTGTTGCTAAGCCCACAAAATTAGCAACAGTGTTAGGCGCAGCTTTAGGAAACAATTCACAAGTAATGCTGCCCTCGGATGTTTTAATAATAGCCGTTTCTGCATGTACTGACATGATAAATACGAGTAACAAAAAACTGACAAATAAGGAGGTTGTTTTTTTCATATCAAGATCTCATTAGGCTGTTATGATGAATAGTAATTGTATCCAGTATATTGTATTTTATAGTGTAAATGCTACATTAGATCGATAATGCTCTCCGTACATGACCATTTTCGAACCAGTCATGCACAAAGGATAATGATTGTATTCGGCTTGTAGCATCATATTAAAGAGAACCGCACGCAATACTAAAAAAGATGGATATCTTTCTAAAATTGTGCTAAGATTTAGATTCTATTAATGGTACATTTGCATGGTTTACTCGTGGATACAAACGTACTATACTAGTAGCAGCTTTTCGAGCTGACCTTCCCGTAAAATACTACTCTGGAAACCCATTTCATTTAACCAACACATCAAGTGAGACCTATGAATTTTAGTGAACTTAAGCAGTTGCCTATTGCTGATCTCGTAAACATCGCCCAAGAAATGGGCGTTGAAAATACCTCCCGTATGCGCAAGCAAGACATTATTTTTGCCATCCTCAAAGCTCATGCGCTGAAAGGTGAAGATATCCATGGAGATGGTGTTGTCGAAATCTTGAGCGACGGTTTTGGGTTTTTGCGCTCTTCCGATGGCTCTTATTTAGCAGGTCCAGATGATATTTATGTTTCGCCCAGTCAAATCAGGCGATTTGGTCTACGTACGGGGGATACCATTTCAGGTAAAATCCGCCCGCCCAAAGACAGTGAGCGTTATTTTGCTTTATTAAAAGTAGACCAAATCAATTACGATAGCCCTGACAGTGCGAAACGTAAAATCCTTTTTGAAAACTTGACTCCCTTGTTTGCCTCTCAACGCTTGGTGATGGAGCAAGGCAATGGCAGTACAGAAGACCTAACCGCTCGCGTCGTTGATTTATGTGCGCCTTTCGGCCGAGGACAGCGTGGCTTAATCGTATCTCCGCCCAAAGCGGGAAAAACGCTGATGCTGCAAAACATTGCTCATTCTATTGAAAAGAACTATCCAGACTGCTACCTCATTGTTCTCCTCATTGATGAGCGTCCTGAAGAAGTCACTGAAATGCAACGCTCCGTCAAAGGTGAAGTGGTCGCCAGTACTTTCGATGAACCCGCTAATCGCCATGTCCAAGTTGCTGAAATGGTGATTGAAAAAGCCAAACGTCTGGTTGAACATAAGCGTGATGTGGTGATTTTGCTAGATTCCATCACCAGACTCGCTCGTGCCTATAACACCGTCGTCCCTGCTTCAGGAAAAGTACTTACCGGTGGGGTGGATGCCAATGCGTTGCAAAGACCAAAACGCTTGTATGGTGCTGCTCGTAATATTGAGGAAGGCGGGAGTTTAACCATCATTGCTACCGCGCTGGTTGACACTGGCTCCAAAATGGATGAAGTCATTTACGAAGAGTTCAAAGGAACCGGTAATATGGAAATCCATTTGACGCGCAGTATTGCTGAACGCCGTATCTTCCCTGCTATTAACATCAACCGTTCTGGCACTCGTCGTGAAGACTTGTTGTTGAGTGCTGAAGATCTTCAAAGGACTTGGATATTGCGCAAAATACTACAATCCATGGATGAATGCGATGCGATTGAATTTTTACTTGAACGCATGAAGAACCATAAGACTAATGCAGAATTTTTTGAGGCTATGAAGCGTCAAGAGTAGTCTTTCATGAAATATAGTGATCTACGCGATTTTATCACCCAGTTAGAAGCTCGTGGTCTACTCAAACAAATTGCTTATCCCGTATCCCCCCATCTCGAAATGACTGTGGTCAGTGACAGAGTGCTCAGGCAAGGGGGGCCGGCACTTTTGTTTACACACCCCAAAGCCCACGACGTTCCTGTTTTGACGAACTTATTTGGCACTGTAGAGCGCGTCGCTTTAGGTATGGGTGAAGAATCGATTACTGCTTTACGTGAAATTGGACAATTGCTAAGCGCTCTCAAAGAACCTGTTCCTCCAACAGGATTTAAAGATGCTTTTAGTAAATTACCTTTGTTAAAGCAAGCAATTAACATGGCTCCCAAATATATCAACCATGCCCCATGCCAAACGCATGTTTGGGAAGGTGAAGACGTTTCTCTAACCAATTTACCTATCCAAACCTGCTGGCCAGGTGATGCAGCTCCCTTAATCACCTGGGGACTCGTTACGACCAAAGGACCTTTGCAGTCTCGTGAAAATATGGGGATCTATCGTCAACAACTCTTAAGTAAAAATAAACTCATCATGCGCTGGCTACCTCACCGCGGAGGCGCACTTGATTATCAAGCCTTTCAGCAACAATATCCAGGTGAGCGTTTTCCTGTAGCAGTCACGCTGGGAGCTGATCCTGCAACCATGCTCGCCGCAGTAACCCCCATCCCGGACTCCTTATCAGAATATGCTTTTGCTGGATTATTACGAGGTAAGCGTACTGAGCTCACGCGATGTATCGGTGTCGATTTACACGTCCCTGCAACAGCTGAAATCATCTTAGAGGGCTACTTAGAGCCAGGACTTGAAGCACCAGAAGGACCTTTTGGGGATCACACGGGTTATTACAATGAAGTACAAACATTTCCGATTTTTACCGTAGAGCGACTGACTCATCGAACCTCTCCAATCTATCACAGTACTTATACCGGTCGTCCTCCCGATGAGCCAGCTATTCTTGGCGTCGCTTTAAATGAAGTATTTATCCCATTGTTGCAAAAACAATTTCCTGAGATCGTTGATTTTTATCTGCCCCCGGAAGGATGCTCTTACAGACTCGCGATTGTGACGATTAAAAAACAATATCCTGGCCATGCCAAACGGGTGATGATGGCTGTATGGTCATTTTTAAGGCAATTTATGTACACCAAATTTGTCATTGTTTGTGATGATGATATTGATGCCAGAAACTGGCAGGATGTGGTTTGGGCCATCACCACTCGGATGGATCCTTTGCGTGATACCGTAATGATTGACCACACCCCTATTGATTATCTTGATTTTGCCTCACCCACTTCAGGACTAGGCTCTAAGATGGGGATGGACGCCACCAGTAAATGGGCGGGCGAAACAACTCGTGAATGGGGAAAGGCAATTACCATGGATGAGGACATCCAGAAACAAGTGGATGAATATTGGCAACAATTAGGGATAGCGACATGACCTCTAAAGAAACCCTAGCCAAAATTGAAAGCATCATCCCTCTCACCGACAGTATCTTACAATTGATGCTTGCACCAGATGAATACATTGAATATCAAGCAGGTCAATATTTACAAATTCTCTTTAAAGATGAGGCTTATTCCTATTCCATAGCGAATGCCCCATTGGGCTCGCACAAATATGAATTGCATATTCGTCATAGCCCTGACAATCCACACATAGAAGCCTTATTGAGCGACATGAAGCGTATAGGCGCCGTATCTATTCGCCTACCGTTTGGGTTTTGTAGTTTAAGCCATTTGCGCCCTGACAAACCGATATTGTTTATCGCAGGCGGAACGGGATTTGCGCCCATCAAAGCGATGATTGAACAATTACTCGCGAATGGAAAAACACAACCTTTTGAGCTTTTTTGGGGTGCGCGGACTCAAAGTGACTTGTACATGGACGATAAAGTTTCATATTGGCATACTCATGTCCCTCATTTTCAATATGTTTCAGAGCTATCTGGCTCAGAAAAAGGAACCCTGGCCTCACAGGTTCTGAAAAGACATGCCCATGATTTGCATCTTTGGCAAATGGTGATCAGTGGACCATTTGATATGGTTTATGACATTCGGGATTGTTTACTTACAGCAGGGGCCATCCAAGAAGATTTATTTTCAGATGCATTTGAAGGCATGGAGTTTGTCCAAAATTCAGTGAAGGAGTGAAATAATGGAAAGTCTATATCAAATTCTCGGTTTAATTGGGGCTGCTTTGATTGTGTGGATCTTATATCGTAGTATTAAGCACAATCCCCAACAATTTAGTCGTGCAAATTTATCCAAAAGTTTTTCAAGCATGGGGATCCTTGCTTTATTATTAATTGGTTTTGTAGCCTTATTGGTTGTTTTATTACGGCAAACGTGATTATCCTAGTCATTCCCATCCACATATGAGTAGAAAGGAAACGTATCATGCCAAAGGAACTGACTGCTAAGGATGTAGAAAAAACGTTTGATGACACACCCGCCCCACTTCCGTCTTTTTATATCACCCCATATGCCGATCCAAATCCTGGTCAAAGTGATGACTATTCTCTGGTCTATTGTCCAACATCTGGCTGCGATATCAACATTGCTTTTTTTACACCGAGTGATAACCATACTACAGGCACTTTCGGCAATACGGCTGATGATACGTTCCTCTGTCATCAGAGAGACTCTGTCGCTATTCAACAATTCATTCGAGATAAAAGTGCGGCAGGTCTTCGCATCCTTGTATCCTACATCGATGCACCAAGTATTCATTGGAGTGCCGTCAATCGAGAAAACTTTGTCCGAAACACAGAAGGAGAACTCATCAACGGGCGTGTATATACCAACAGGTTGATGGAGTCTTATATCCCAGTGGGTCGCATGTGGGATGCGGAAACGCCTGATGCCGCCGCAATGGCGTCGATCATGAAAGCTTGTTTTTTACGAGGACTACAACGCGATCCTGATCATTATGTCTTTGTTTATACCACTTATGATGTTCGTCAAATAGACGAAATTATTTTATCAACACCCATTGATCCATCAAAAGATGAGATTGACAAAGCATTATTCGATCTAGGATTTACTCAGATTTCAGATTTTATTACCAAACGAGGCAGCCTATCTTTTCTTGAAACCATGAGCTACGGAGGCACAGCTGCACAACGTTTCGAAGAGGCTGATGCCTATGCTGTTCAGTTTCTTGCGAAAGGCGATGCGACAAAGCTGACTGAAATGCGCAAATTTATTTCAATTGGTGTGGCCCCTGGGTTAACATCCCGAGACGATGCGAAAAGCATTGCCGCAGCTTGTGACTACACCCAAGGGGGATATGGTCGGTTTATGGTATGGGCCGGTAATTGCCCAGATGGAATGGCACTCTATCAGCTGATGTTAGAACAGGAAAAAAAACCCTTACCCGCCCCCCTTTCAGAACCAAAAATGGCCGTTACAAAAACACCTGCCTCTCATCAAACATCTGGAAATCAATACCACTTCTTCCAAGCCTGGCAAAAAGCGCACCCCAGGCCTTCTGCAAAGCAAGAAGAAGAGAGCCTTAGCTCTTTTCTTTATCGATGTACATTCGGAATGCTCAATACCGAAGAGTCCAGCTGAGTGAGGCTCAATGACCGCGTGAGTTACTGTGATAAGAACCTTGCTCTATGACGAGATAATGATTGACATTGGGATTATCTATCGATTGCCTACTG
>DAHWEW010000096.1:0-7300 GCA_027326225.1 Legionellaceae bacterium | reverse complement strand
TCCTGAATATAGCACAGTACTTATTATGGAGATCCCATGCAAGCTCGGGATGACACGTAAATCAATGAAACGCCGTACCAGGGGTATACTGCTTTTTTTCAGCCATTATTAGGATCAATAAACTCATGAACGCCCTACAAGATACCATTGAAACATATTTTGATAACCGACAAACGCTTTCACCTAATAACGTACCAACAGTCTTACTGCAGGCACTAGAAGAAGTGATTACAGGACTTGATAATGGCCATCTTCGTGTGGCTGAAAAAATCAACGACCAATGGATCACTCATCAATGGTTAAAGAAAGCCATTTTACTTTCATTTAGGATCTATCCTAACAAAGTGATTGATGCTCATTTCTCACAGTTTTATGATAAATTAGCGCTTAAATTTTCTGGATTTGAGGCTGAATCTTTTAGTGATATCGGTGCTCGAGTGGTCCCTCATGCCATTGCGCGACGCGGAGCCTTTATTGGCAAAAATACTGTTTTAATGCCTTCTTATGTGAACATTGGAGCCTATATCGATGAAGGCGTGATGGTCGATACTTGGGCCACGGTTGGTTCATGTGCGCAAATTGGTAAACATGTTCACCTTTCTGGTGGTGTAGGTATTGGAGGCGTCCTAGAACCTTTGCAGGCTAATCCCACCATTATTGAAGATAACTGTTTCATTGGCGCTCGTTCTGAAGTGGTTGAAGGTGTGATTGTTGAGCGCGACTCCGTTCTTTCAATGGGTGTTTTTCTTGGACAAAGCACAAAAATTTATAATCGACTAACCGGTGAAATCAGTTATGGTCGAATCCCTGCAGGCTCCGTGGTTGTAGCGGGTAATCTACCTAGTCAAGATGGCAGCCACAGTCTTTATTGTGCCGTCATCGTCAAGCAAGTAGACGAAAAAACACGTGCAAAAGTCAGCATCAATGAACTATTAAGAGAAGCATAATTGATGGATACGCTTAAAACCATTTTGTCTAAACTCATCAGTTTCCAATCCATCACACCTCATGATGCAGGCGTTTCGACTTATATGATGGAATGTTTAGAAAAGCTTGGTTTTCATTGCCAAACATTCAATGCCCCTCCTGTTACCAATTTTTTTGCTCGATTGGGGAACACAGCCCCTCTTCTCGTTTTTGCAGGACACACGGATGTTGTGCCAATTGGCGATAGATCCAAATGGCATACAGATCCGTTTCAATTGTGTGAGCGTGAAGGTCTCCTATATGGACGAGGATGTGCTGATATGAAAGGTAGTCTTGCCGCCATGTTGGTTGCAGCTTCTCGTTTGATTCAATCCTATCCCCATTTTTCAGGAAGTCTTGGTTTTCTCATCACCAGCGGTGAGGAAGGAGATGATTTTCATCTAGGTACCCCTTATGTGATGAAACAATTGCAAAAAATGGGAACTAAAATTGATTATTGTATTGTTGGCGAGCCTTCTAGCAGTGAGTGTATTGGAGATGTCATAAAGATTGGTCGCAGGGGATCATTGTCTGCTGAAGTGAACTTTCATGGCAAACAAGGCCATGTGGCATATCCTCACCTAGCCCAAAATCCAATTCACACCATCGCCCCTCTTTTGGTCGAATTAACAACCACCTGTTGGGATGAAGGTCATGAATTTTTTCCGCCAACCACTTTGCAAATCACTCATATAGAAGCAGGCGGACTCGCAGGAAATATCATTCCGGGTGAGTTGACCCTTAAATTCAACATTCGTTACTCTACCATGCATACTGCATCCCTACTGCAACAAAGAATTGAAGCCTTATTTTCTCGTTTTAGCCAGCAGCACACGATTCAATGGCGCTTGAATGGCGAACCCTTTTTAACAGCAAAAGGCAAACTACTTGAAAGCTGTATTGAGATCATCAAAAAAGAATGTCATCAAGACCCTGAGTTATCCACCAGTGGTGGCACATCAGATGGGCGATTCATAGCACCTTATGGAGTAGAAGTGATTGAGCTTGGTCCCCTGAATGCCACCATTCACCAAGTCAATGAATGTGTGTCCGAAAAAGATTTAAACGTGCTAAGCACGCTTTATTTCTCAATCTGCGAAAGACTCATTACCCAATGACGACATCCTCTTTTCTTCCTCTCGAACGCGCTCATCCACCACTTTCACAACACATGAATCTGACCATACATTTAATGCAGTTTCTAGCATATCAATCAAACTGTAAAATGGTAAGATGATCCCCATTAAAGTAATGGGTACATTCATGCTTGCAAGTAAGCTTGCACTCAAGAAAAAGCAACCCATCGGAACCCCTGCATTACCAATAGCCGCAACCGTTGCAACAATTACCCATAATCCCATGGTGGCATAAGACACTTCTACACCATGATTTTGCATCAGATAAATAACTGTGGCGAAAATAAATGCCGCACAACCATTCATATTGATGCTGGTGCATAATGGTAATACAAATCTACTGATTTCAGGATGGACGCGCAAATTCTTCTCAACTGTATCCATCGTCACAGGAAGCGTGCCCACAGATGATTTGGAAAAAAAGGCAAGTGATAACGCAGGCAACATGCCCCTCATGGTAGTCAAAGGCGCAATTCCACGAAATCGCAACCACAGGGGCAAAACAATAAACCCTTGCACCAAATTGGCAAGCACGACTATCAGTAAATACTCACCAATGCCTTTGAAAGCCGCCCCTTCCCGAAACTGAATCACAGTCGTTGTAATAAACCCATACAGTCCAAGTGGGATAATAGCAATCACCCAGTTGGTGATCACCATTAATAAACCATGTGCACCACGAAAAAATTGGGTGATGGTTTGTCGTGCTTCAGGCTCTGGAATAAACCGAATCGCAATACCCACGACTATTCCCATGAATAACACACTAATCACTTGTTGGTCGATAAATGGAGACAAAATAGTTGAAGGGATTAAATTGACCACATACTGCAAATAACTCATCTGTTCAGTTGGTAATTTCGCTTCTGGTAGTATGGCACTGTGCACCATACTCGGCTGAATGAGCACATAAAGTAAGCAACTGATCCCTGCTGCAACCAAGGTTGTACCTAAGGTATAGCACATGGTTCTCCGCCAAACCGTTTTCATTAACCCATCTGAACGATATCCAGACAAGGTGACAATGATAGAAAGGGCGATGATTGGCAAACTGATGCATTTAAAGATCCGAATAAAGACATCAGAAATAAAGACACCCACAGTCTTCAAAATACCAATATCTGAAAGACCACTGAATAGGCCTAAAAGAATCATAACGGTATATAAAATGGGGGTACTAAACCAAATATTATTTTTTTTGCTAGAATGATGTGCACACATGATATGCCCTATAAGTGATAAAACAAGTTTAGATCAATGACTAGTAGATTGGCTGGTTTAACAGCAACAACAATCTAAAAGATAGAAGCAAATCCTATAAAAATTCATTTGATCTAAATTGGGCATTTGAAAATCCTTTACCAGTTCTTTTGGTTTAAAAATTATGCATTGAGTTCATATTTTAACATGAATTGGCTATTTGTCAAGCATTCACAAGTAACCTTTCCCTTTCAGGATCATCCCCAGCATTTTTTTGATTGGCGATACAATTACCGACTGATATCGCTAATGTCACAGCAAAGAGAGTCGAGAGCAAGAGTCCAACATAAAGAGGTACTTCAAAACAATAAGGATCCACTTCTTTGGCATCACGAATCAGATCCAACAGGTTTGAAGGAAGCGCTGCTGTGATATCATCGAGCGTGATCGAGAAATTAGAGCCATCATAACGAACAATGGCAGTGAGCTCAGCGATGGTGACATTGTTTCCAATGGTCTCGATGATTGTATTGGCAGTAGCTGCACATAAGGATTCTAGCTTATAAGCAAGCGCTGCTGAAATCCCGGCTCCTGCTCCTAAAATAACACCTCCAACCAAAGTTCCATATTTTACAGCACGGGATTTAAAGAAACTTGTCCAAGTCATTTGCTTCCCCTTGATGAGGTGTCTGACATCATTGTAACTACTTTATATATGACTTACTAGCAGGGAATGATAAATAACGCCAACTGACAAGACCGGCTTTGATTTGTCTAACCACTGGTTCGTTACAAGGGGTACCCAACTCGGGCGTTGCTATTCTTAATTGTAAGACATCCTTTCTTTCTAGAACATCTCTCATACTGAGCAACCAGTGATGACTATTGTATGTAACTTGATGATCTATAATGGGCAAACAAGGGAATTGCCCTGCGTCACTGATGAGATAAACATATTGTTTGTGATTAAAGATGAAGGTGCAATCGGTTTTGGACAATATTTGTTTAATCACATGATTTGGATCGCTTTCTTTGCTCACACAAGTTTTGTTCAGATGTTTCATATTCAATTGAAATGCTGCTGATTCTAATTGATAAAAAGAGTCATGTTTTTTTACTGCTTGATGACTCATTTTAAGAGATAGGAACACAGCTGCTCTAAGCGTTATGACCAACAAAGCCAATACACTCATCGTCACCATGGTTGTTAACAAGATAAATCCCGTATGACTTGATGTTTGTCTTATACCACTGTTTATTTTCAAGGCGTTCTCACCATGGTTTCAATGATGATGGGTTTTTCATGACGCAAGCCAAAAATCACTTGTAATAAAAGTCGAGCATCATAGGATTCTATTTTTGAGGACATAGATTTCACCACTGTTGTCAGTTCTTCTGTCTGTTGAAACCGATAAAAAAGATGCTGATCTGTTCCGATAAAGTAGGCTTCTTGTATCCATTCTCCAAGATAAATAGGTGCACGATACTGGAAGATGAGAGGATGAGTGAACCTTACGAATTGTCCTGCTGAAGTTTGTATCACCGTCTGAACTTCTTTGACTTCAGCATGATAACAATCAGCTATCAATAGTTTTTGTCCACGCTTTAGGACATTGGCCTCAGTAGATAATAAGCTTTCTGCATCAACCATATCGAGAACCACATCAAAATGCTCACTCATTCGGTTGATTTGAACCGATGAATGTTTGTTTTTCCAAAGTACTATTGACTTCAACGCACTCATTTCATTGTGTTCATCAGCGGTGATTAAATGCTCAATCCCAGAGCAAGGAGTAAACCCCGCCTTATGCACACTCTTTCTCAGTAAATCAGTCACCAATTCCATGTCCATGTGACGATCTAATGCTTCTTGAAAATACAGATAGTGCTGTTTGGCATTCAGATATTGGTTCATCAAGAGGATGAGTGTAAAACTTGCGAGTAAAAGAGAAATAAATACTTCTGGCAAACCAATTCCTTCTTGGTTAGATTTCATGAGGTAGCACCCATAAATATCTATCCACCACAGAATCTTCATGGTTATCCCAACTGATTTGTAGATGTAGGCGTGTTTCTTTGTCAACGATAGCTTGACTGAGATGATGACGAAATGGCGCATCAGTTTTGACTGTGTTTTTACCCCAAAACAAGCGTTCTGAGCTATTGTCCAAATAGGTTAGTGCGTGACTACGTAAATGCATTTCATTGAATAACTGGCTGACTTGCCACTCATTTTTTAATACAGCTAATGAAGTGCTGGTCAATAATAATAGCGACACCAGCACATCGGTCAGGGTAAACCCTTGACTCATGCTCATTTTCCATTCCTGAGGTTGGTCCAGCGAGAAAGATTATCGTGGCAATATCACTCTGGCAAGCATTTTCTATGTATTGCAAAAATCTTCTATTTGGTTAATAGTATCAAGCCAAAGACAGTCATGAATTAAGGAACGAAATGATGAGTGATTTAAGCAGTCGTCGTTGTGAATCATGTGAGGGGATAGGTGCACCATTGAATGCTCAACAAATTTCAGAGTTAATGCCTCAATTAAGAGACGGCTGGCAAGTGTCTAAAGATCATAAATCCATCAACAAATCATTTTCATTCAATAATTTTTACGAAACAATGTCTTTTGTAAATGCGATTGCATGGATTGCCAACGGTGAAAATCATCACCCTGATCTTGAAGTTGGCTACAATTATTGTCATGTGCATTTTATGACGCATGCCTTAAAAGGACTGTCTCATAATGATTTTATCTGTGCTGCAAAAATAGATAAGCTTCTGTGATCGATACAATATCTTATATAGATTGTCCTTTCATAGTCGTATCAGAAACATCTGCCATTTCATCTCTCCATCCAGATAATACACCCTTCATGTAAGTTGTGGATATTTGTGCACCTTTATTCTGTTCAATAATTTCACCCAGGTCTTGAGGAAGAATTGCAGATTTTCCGCTAATACCAACACTATGCTCTAATACGCTTGCTACGACAGTGACACAATTATCAGCAGACAACTGTGGTGGTGTAGACAGGTGATGTTCATGGATAAGAAATTCATGTCCCAAACTTCGCTCCAAACGTTTAAATTCAAGCCCTACAGCCAATAAGCTTACAGCTGACAAGATCATATTAGGTACTTTTTTACCAAATCGTCCGAAACTTGCGCCAAGGCTATACACAATTTCTTCGCTTTTAATTTTTGATTGCATTTGACGTATCTGTTCTTCAGCTTTTATTGCTTGCTCTGCTGTGAGTCCTATGACATGTATTTGATCTGCACTAGCCTTGTCCTTAGTTGGATCGGATTGGTTATTTCCTATGACTGGAATTTGTCCAAGACTAAGAGCCGTGATTGCTGCGTGTGCATAATTGGAAGGTCCAAAACTCAAGTGGCTATTCACTGTTCCATCAGGATTTTTTAACGTAGCAGAAACATGTCCACTCCCACCCGTTTCCCCCGTATGCTGAATGAAAACCTCTAGTGTATGACCACTGAGTGGTTCTTCAGCATGATGCTGTATTTCTTTCCCTTCTCCTGTCACATTTGGATAACCTATCTCAAAGGGTTTTAGCTTCGTATTTCTTTGATTGACTTGACCAAAAAACTTTAATCTCTCTAAAATTTCACGCATACCAGGCATAATAACCTCTCAAAATGCATTATTTATGTTCATATTATTATAATAGTACATATTTTGAGTTTTTTTTGGTCTATTGGGCTGTGTGTTGTCACTACCCCGGAATATTTCAGACGAAGAAAGATGGACTACGCTGAAGGTAAAGAGGGGAGATGAATCTAGAAGATTGTTGAGCATTACTCTCTGGACTTTGGCCTTTTTTATAAAATTGGCTAATAAACCGTCTTTGCAATCGTTATGTAAGCAATCTAGATCACAATTTCAATTGAAAATCGATCTGGCTTCACTTCGTACGCAAAGACCACATTTTTGAACTCATTTTTAAAAAAGGCTAAAGTACTGTGCTCTCTC
>DAHWEW010000095.1:0-7359 GCA_027326225.1 Legionellaceae bacterium | reverse complement strand
AAGGTGTTTTCACTACTAGCGGGTCGTTTCATTGCTTTTAATACACGAGTGCTTGCATGTTGTAATGGGATGTCTAGATAAGGCAAAATCAATTTATCTCGCATCAATGGAATGATGTCATCTACATGCGGATAGGGATACACGTAATGAAGCCTGACCCAGAGGCCTAGTTCACCTAATTGTTCACACAAGTCATAAAATCGAGTTTGGATGGTTTTTCCTTGCCATTCAATGGGCTGATATCGAGTATCGATGCCATAAGCACTGGTATCTTGAGAAATCACCAAAATTTCTTCAACGCCTGCGTCTTTGAGCTTTTTAGCTTCAGATAGGACTTGAGTCAGGGGATAGCTCTGTAATTTACCGCGCATGGTGGGAATGATACAAAAGGTACATTTTTGGTTGCATCCTTCCGATATTTTCAAATAAGCGTAGTGTCTTGGGGTTAGTTTGATGCCTTGAGGCGGGATCAGTTGGGTGAACGGATCAACAGGTGGGGGCAAATGACGATGCACAGCGCGAATGACTTCTTCATAAGCGTGAGCACCACTGATATGTAAGACATCAGGGCAAGCTTCCCGAATCATGTCCGCTTTAGCGCCTAAACAGCCAGTGACAATCACCCGACCATTTTCTTGCATCGCTTCACGAATTGTGTCTAATGATTCTTCAATGGCTGCATCAATAAAGCCACAAGTATTGATGACCACAACCCCTGCATCTTGATAACTGGATACCAAATCATACCCTTGAGCTCTTAATTGAGTGATGATTCGCTCAGAATCAACCAATGCTTTAGGACAACCTAAACTTACAAATCCAACCTTATGATTCATCGTTTTATATCGCATTCATTTGATATAACAAATGCGCCCATATGTAAAAAAAGTGTGCGAATTATACAGGTTTTTGCAGCATTATGTCCAATGGTTCTCATGGATTTATTAGGCGAAGACTACTCAACTGGTACATGCAAGGTCATGAGCAATGTTTTCAGTTCTAGGATCTTATCAAGCGTATTTGTTTGAGTCATTGTGAAGCATAGGCGAGCAGGGCCGTCTAATTGATAGCGCTTCGCATGGACCTGGATGAGTGAAATAAGAACAGTGGTATTGATGTTTGGGGTATCTCCAAACTCAATTTTGCCTTGTTGATGGGATACATGAATGCGCTTAATACCCAGATGTGTTGCAATGAGTTTGAGTTCTGTTACCCCAAATAAGTATTTGACTTGGTCGGGGAATAAACCAAAGCGATCAATCAGTTCTATTTGCAGATCGTGGAGTTGTTGATTGTCTTTGGCATTGGCAATGCGTTTGTACATAATCAATCTTAAATGGATATCTCCGATGTAGGCTTCTGGAATAATGGCGCTGATATTCAATTCAATTTCTGGACCTTGATACATGGGGGCTTCTAACTCAGGCGTTTTTCCAGCTTTTAAGTCATGAACTGCTTTGTCTAACATTTCCATGTATAAGTTAAAGCCGATGGTATGCATATTACCGCTTTGTTCTTCGCCTAATAGCTCTCCAGCCCCTCGAATTTCCAAATCATGGGTGGCAAGCGTAAATCCTGCACCTAAATCTTCAAGCGATACGATGGCTTCCAATCGCTTGACCGCATCTTTGGTTAATTGCTTTTCATTTGGGGTTAATAAATAGGCATAGGCTTGATGATGAGAGCGACCCACTCGTCCTCGTAATTGATGGAGTTGTGCAAGACCAAATTTATCTGCCCTATCAATGATGATGGTATTTGCAGTGGGGATATCAATCCCTGTTTCAATGATGGTGGTAGAGACCAATACATTAAAACGGTGATGGTAAAAATCAGCCATGATCCGCTCTAATTCGCGCTCACGCATCTGACCATGTGCTGTATGAAATTTGGCTTCAGGGATGAGCGTTTGTAAATCTTGGCAGACTCTATCGATGGTTTCTACAAAATTATGCAGAAAAAAGACTTGGCCACCCCGTAAAATTTCTCGCAAAATCGCCTCGCGAAGAAGGACGTCATTTTTTTCTTGCCAAAACGTTTTAATCGCTAAACGCTTTGCAGGAGGCGTGGCAATAAGGGAAATATCACGGATCCCAGCCATCGCCATATTGAGGGTTCGGGGGATGGGTGTTGCAGTCATAGATAAAATATCAACATTCGTTCTGAGCGATTTGATGTATTCTTTTTGTTTGACCCCAAAGCGATGTTCTTCATCGATGATTAATAAACCTAAGTTACGAAATTGAATGTCTTTTTGAAACAATTTGTGGGTTCCAATGACGATATCAATGTGTCCATTTTTTAATGATTGCAATACACGTTCAATGTCTTTGGGACTACGGAATCTCGACAAGAGGTCGATGTTGATTGGAAATTCAGCAAAACGATCACGAAATGTTTCAGCATGTTGTGTAGCTAATAAAGTCGTGGGCACCAAAACACACACTTGCTTGCCATTTTGTACGGCAATAAAGGCAGCTCTCATGGCGACTTCGGTTTTGCCAAAACCGACATCTCCGCATATGAGTCTATCCATAGGGCGAGGGGATTGCATATCTTTGATGATTTGCTGGATGGCCTCAATTTGATCGGCTGTTTCAGTGAATGGAAAGGCGCTGGCAAACCGCAAGTATTCATCTGAGTTAAACTGATAAACATGCCCAGGTTTCGCTTCACGTTTGGCGTAAATATCCAATAACTCAATGGCTACGTCATGGATTTTTTCAGCCGCACGCTTCTTTTCCTTTTGCCATTGGTCACTGCTTAAGCGATGCAAGGGTGCATGCTCGGCATCAGCACCGGTATAGCGACTGATGACATTTAAGGCTGTGACTGGCACATAAATCTTATCTTCACCTGCGTAACTTAATACAAGAAATTCATTGGTGTTGCCATGATTTTCAATATATTGCAAACCTTGATATCGTCCCACGCCAAATTGCAGATGAACCACAGGTGCACCGATGCGAAGTTCGGCTAGATCTCGAATAATCAGATCAGGATCAAGTGATTTTTGCTTACTTTGTCGTTGTGGGGTGCTTTGTTCGCCAAACAATTGCGATTCAACAATGACAGAGATGGCCTGTTTTGGTAGTTCAGCCCCATAAATGAGTGGTCCTGTGGTGATATTGATAAGGGATGCTGTATCTTCTAAAAATGAATACCAGGACGACTGAATTTTTGGGGTGATTTGACTTCTTTTCAACAAGTCCAGCAATACTTCACGACGCCCCTTGCTTTCAGCTACCAGTAAATAACGATGGTTTGGTTTGGTCATATAACGGGCAAGGCGAGCCAAAGGCTCTGGAGCTTGTTTTTCGGCAAAGAGTTGGGGTGGGATTTCTATATCAAAATGAAACACAGCCCCTTTTTTCTCTATGGGTTGGTGATACGTGCGTAATTGTTGATAATGATTGGTATGTGTGAATAACTCAGTAGGCGTTAAGAAACATAAGGAGGGAGTGAGCAGGGGGCGCGTGATATCCATGTTTCGTTGTTCATAGCGCATAGTGAGTTCTTGCCAAAATTGTTCAGCAGAGGCTTGAATCGATTCAACTAGGCAGATAGAAGCATTGTCTGGTAAGTAATCAAAAAGGGTTGCCGTTTTTTCAAAAAAAAGAGGCAGATAGTATTCTATTCCACTTGGAAATTGTCCTTCACTCACGGCTTCATAGATAGGACAAAGACTAGGATTGCCCGAGAATTGTTCCCTAAACATGCGACGAAACTGTGTGATGCTTTGTTCATTTAATGGAAATTCTCGTGCGGATAGAATTTCAATTTGCTTGATTTTATCAATGGTGCGTTGATTATCCGGGTCAAATCGACGCAAACTCTCAACCTTATCGTCGAACAACTCAATACGAAAGGGAAAGTGACTTCCCATCGGAAAAAGATCAATAATTGAGCCTCGGACAGCAAACTCACCATGTTCTAAAACTTTGGTGACACAATGATAGCCAGCTTGTTGCAACTGTTTTCTAAATTTTTCCACCTGAAGGCTTTGTTCTTCCTGCAAGACCAAACTGTGTTGGGCAATGAATGAAGGTGGACATAAACGATGCATTAATGTACTTGCAGCACTGATGATGATGGCGTTGGTGGCTTGTTGAAGACGGTTTAAGGTATGCAGTCTTTCAGAAATAATATCTTGGTGCGGTGAAAACCTATCGTAGGGAAGCGTTTCCCAGTCAGGGAACAGTAAAATTTCCTGATGGAGAGGATCATCTTTTAGAAAAAAGGTAAAGTCTTTTAAGAGTTGGGTGGCTGCTAAGTTATCTGGAGCAATCAGAAGTTTGATGCCAGACGTTTCTTTGCAATACTCACAAAGTGCGAGAGGTAAAGATGCGCCATATAATTGACCCCAAGTTTGTTTGGTGGCTATTTCTTTAGGAAGCAGTGCAGGCGTTAGCATCATCATCAATACGGACAATTTTTAAGGCAAAGGAGTATACAGCATTCCTGTAAAAATCAGTAGATCAACGTGTTAGATCACATAACTTGTAGCCAATCCTGCCAGTAAGCCAAATAAATGTGCTTCCCAAGACACGCCTTTTTCTCTGGGGAAAATCCCAAGAAAAATCCCCGCAAAATAATAGAGACTGATGATGCCTAAAATCACAGCAGTGAAGGTTCCTTCTTGATAAATGTTCATCACTAATAATCCCCAGTATCCGGTAATAACCCCGCTAGCGCCGAGATGAATCCCGGATTTTGCAAAACACCAAACGAGAAATCCTGAGATGAGCGTGATACTAAGGGTTGCTAAGAGAAAATAAGATAAGCCTTGAATGAGGATAAAGTTACTCAAAACGATTAAAGGAATAGAATTAAAAAAGATATGATTAAAGTTCGCATGCAGTAAAGGAGCAAACAAGATGCCGGGTAGACCATAAAGACGTCTTGGGATAATGCCCAAAATGAATAGCCTTTGTCCCATCAGACTATTTAAAATAAACACCGCCCATGGAATGGATACAATAATTGCCAAAGTTTCTGCATTGGCTTGCGTCTGGGCGATGATTAAGTTCAAACTGTTGTTTAAGTCTTGTAGAATCATAGGACTTTACTCGTTAAGCGTCCGGCTGCTAAGCGAATGTCAATCATATCACCGCTTTGAACTTGATGGCTATCTGTGATGAGCTGATTATCCAAAGTCACAATGGCATACCCTCTTTCTAAGGTTGCTTGCGGGCTGACAGCATGTAATGTGGCTAATTGTTTTGTAAATTGTTCTTTCAAAAGGGTTAACTTCTCTCGCATCATGAATCCAAGTCTATGTTCTAACTGTTGAATCTCTGTTTTTGCAAGGTGCACCCATAGTGTAGGGTTTAGTGCTGTTAAGTGGGTTATTGTTTCTTGAAGGACTTTCTTTTTTTGAGTCAATAATTGGGTGAGTGCATGATCAAGGTGACTTTTTAAATAATCCAGTGATTGCCAATGGCTTTTTATCAAATGCTTAGGCGAGATGAGCTTTTGCTCTTCATGTGATAGGCGCAACTGTTGATACGCTATAAAGCGCTTGATGGCTTTCTCTGATAGAGATTGTAGGGTATTTAAAAGCTGGATGATCTCAGCTCTATCTGGGGTCACAGCCACTGCGGCAGCAGTTGGTGTTTCAGCACGCTTATCTGCCACAAAATCGGCAATGGTAAAGTCTGTTTCATGCCCAATGCCTGAAACAATTGGAATCTCACTTTTTCTAATCTGATGAGCAAGCTCCTCATCATTAAAGGCCCATAAATCTTCAATACTTCCACCTCCTCTTGCGAGAATGAGCACATCACATCTCTTGTCTTGGTTGGCACGAAGAATCGCTTGAATCAATTGCCCTGACGCCTTTATCCCTTGTACTTCACAACCATATATCATCACCTCAGCAATGGGGAAACGACGTGCCAGTGTGCTTAAAATGTCTCGAATAGCAGCACCTGTTGGAGAAGTAATGATCCCAATTGATTTTGGAAAAGTGGGAATGGTCTTTTTTAGAGCTTGATCAAACCAACCAAGAGCCATCAGTTTTGCTTTTAACCATTCAAATTGCTGAAAGAGATTGCCAATGCCCGCCTCTTCAATCTCTGCAACAATCAATTGATAGTCACCACGGGCCTCATACAAACTGAGCGTGCCATGTAATAAAGCTTTGATTCCATTTTGAAGGATAAATTTATCTGTCTTTTTATGCTGATTGCGAAAATAAACACAACGAAGCTGGGCTGTTTCGTCTTTTAAAGTGAAATATAAGTGTCCCGATGAAGGTTTACTTAAGTTTGATATCTCACCTTCAACGTGCACGTGCCCCATTTCATGTTCTAACCAAGAGCGGACTTGACGATTCAATTGAGTAACCGTAAGAGTCGGCGATTTTTGCAACATGAAATACCTGTAAGCGGATAAATAAGTCCCTATGCTAGCAAACAATATATTGAATTTCTTAATACTTTTTTAAGAAAACTGAGGTAAGATAAGATAATTTTAAACATCCCGCCCTAAAACAGGACATATTATGTACGCTGAAACCTATCCTCATTTAAAAGCCAAATATGATGTTGACAATTTTGAAGTCATTATGGAGGTCATTGATAAACATTTCAGTGACATATTTGATCTGGATGTTCTAGAAAGTGAATCCACAAAACCAATGGTGGGTAGTTTTAGCGAGTTATTCAATCATTGTATGAGTAAATTAGAAGGATTGTATACCACGGAAGAAGTTGTTCTCGCTTTTAGTAAGGCATTAACTGCCAAAGAAATCATTCCTTTATTAACCAAACACTATGTGTTTGTCCCACCTCTTGTACACAAAAGAGTCTCTCAAATTGGCTACTTTGAAAAGCTTGCATCTGGGCAATTATCCACAGCTGAGCCTTTGACATTTTTGGACATGTTAAGAAGTGCGCAATGGATGGATAGTCATGGTGGAGAAACTTCCCAGTTTACAGTGTCTTATATCAAAAATTTACACACCATCAATTGGCGAGAAAAACCAGTGATTTTTGTGAATTTTAATAAAAATCCGAGAGGGATACCTAAATGGGGTGTGGTGGATCTCAGAACACCTGCGCGCCCAAAAGTTTATTGTGAAGCGCCTTTGTTTGAGGAAGAAAAATCGGCTTTAGATCAAGCGCTACAGATAAAAGTTGCACCAGACTGTTATGAAGGGGGTATTTCAGCATTTTCTATTTCAACTGGATATACCGCTTTGGCTTATGCGAATGAAAAGGTAAAACATACTTCTGCTTTGACTTTGCATTCAGACTTTTATGCTTTGGTCGAAGAATTTATCTTTATTCAACTCACATTGAGGAACCCTCCAGTTGTAAATTTGCATTATCATTAAGGCCATAAATTTGCATAATA
>DAHWEW010000094.1:0-7380 GCA_027326225.1 Legionellaceae bacterium | reverse complement strand
CCACACGGGGGTATAAGGCACAGGTTTTCTTTTAAGGCTCTGTATCAATACAGACTGGGTGGGATCAAACATAAAACACCATTGGGCTAAATATGGGAGGTATACTCATCGGAAAGAGAATTTTAACATACTTGAGGATTTATGGTATAAAGGCGGTACAAATGGGTGCGAATATTCCATGTGCTTTTATTCTTGAATAAGCCATGGCAGCCTTGATTGCGCTGCGCTCCATCAAGGCTGCCCATTATCTACACCCTGTACAAACACATGGCTGTCGCATTGATTTAGGATGAATACGCATGGATACCCTGCAAATATCAGCGCTTTTAGTAAAAACCCATATTGGCATCCACGATTGGGAACAACGAATTTTACAACGTTTGCTCATCGATCTAACCATCCAAATCGATCTCTCAACCTGTCATAATGAGTTAGAAAAGACCATTGATTATGATAAGTTATGTCACCGAGTCACCACTTATCTTGAATCCAATCAATTCTCCCTCATTGAAACCGTAGCAGAATGCCTCGCAACCCTCATCAAAGAAGAATTTAAAGTCAATGCCTTGACCGTCAGTGTGAGCAAACCCCATGCCATCAAAAATGCAGGAAACGTTTCTGTCACAATAACCCGTTAGACAGAACCGTACAGGCCAGAGCTAACCCATCGTGGTTTTGATTTTCTGACTTTTCAAATAATGAGCCAGAAGCTATTGTGACTTGATGACTACTCTTATCATCATTGCTTAAAGATGGTTTCATACCCAAAGATGGCATGGCAGAAGTCAACTGATGATAAGTACCCAAGGGATACTCCGGCTCTTCTTCCAAATGCTCTAGGTGTGTTAATTTTTTATTTTTAAAACAATAAGCGCTATATAATACCAAAGCGGTTTGTAAAATCATTAACATCACTCCGACCCCTGGATTTAACACCAATCCGATGGTTAACAACAACCCACTCGCCAATAACACAGCCCCAATGTTATAACCCAAACTCAACCATAAATTTTGTTTCACATTGTCAACCGTTTGCTTCGCAATGGCAAAGGTATTGACCACAGGCAATAAAGATCCACTCTGAATCACAGCTCCCGCTTGCTGTAGCGTCATCTCATCAGCACCTTGTGATTTCACTGCAATTCCAAAATCACTCATCGCAATCGCCAACGCATCATTTGCAGCATCCCCAACCATCGCAACTCTTTGTCCCTGTTGCTTTAATTGATCAATATAGCTTATTTTATCTATCAAAGGAGGAGTGGCTTCCGCTCCCATACAACCTGCTTGAACATTCTTAAGAGGGATATCAAGCGTCTTTGCATAACGATATGCTGTCGCTTCATCAGCTCCTGTACAAAGATAGACTTCCTTGCCCAGCGCTCTGAGTGATTCAATGGTATATTTTGCATTGGGACGCAGCTTGTCTGCTAATATCATATAACCTAGCAATGTTTTACCCCGAGCAAGATAGACAACTGTATCCCCAGCCTCTAACTGCTCATTGGATGGTACGTTTAGAGTCTTAATCCCTATTTCATTCATCATATGTTGATTGCCAAGCACATAAGACTCTCCATTGATAACGGCAGCAACACCAGAATGGTTTGACTGTTTGATTGGGAGAGTTTCCCAGTGTTTTGGAGGTGAGATATGGTGATCTTGAGTATATTGGCAAATAGCTTTGGCTATCGGATGAGATCTTTCTTTTTCCAGCAAAAAAAAGTAAGACAATAATTCGTGGGTACTGATGTTCATATCTGGCAATACACTATATCTTCTTACGACTGGCATTCCTAGCGTTAAAGTACCGTTCAAGTCAAACACAACACTATCGATTTGTTCTGCCTCTTGCATAGTCTTAGCACTTTTAAACTGTACCCCATATTCAGCTGCCTTATTCATTCCAATTTTCACCGCAAGTGGTGTGATAAACCCAAGTGTACAAGGACAAGCCGAAACAAGGACTGCAATGGCACATTGTATGGCCAAAGCAAGGGTAAAGAAGTGACCAATCACCAGCAAAGATACAATCGCAAAAATAATAACTGCAGGAATAAAATACTGCAAAGTTTTGTTTGTAGCCGTTTCCAATGGTGCTTTTTCAAAATGAGCACGTTCTAAACTGTCATCAAGCCTTGCCAAATAAGACTCTTTAGCGCCAGCCGAAACTCTGAAATGCACAGGGTCCCCCCCAGGCAGAAGGGACATGCCTGCCAGCAAAGACTCTCCTTTGGCTGCTTGTCGCCCAAGCATCGAGCCTGTCACAATGGTATCAAAGATGTCACACGCTTCTTCACAGCTCCCATCTAGTGGAATCATATCCCCTGGTTGAAGGATTAAGACATCGCCTGGCATTATATTTTCCAGTACCTGCTCTGTTTCTTTTCCATCAACCCAAACCTTTACTTTGCTTGGCGCTCGATCTTTGAATCGTGCCTCAAGACCAATCGCTTGTTTAATAGAGTCCTCAATGCCAAAACCAATATGGCGAAACCCAAAAATCAACAATCCTGCATCAAAGAGCATGGGCAACCACGGGAAAAAAAAGGCAGCTATCGATACTGTAATCACCGTTAAGGTACTTATTGTAAACAAAGTATCCATGGTAAGCGCTCGTGTTTTTACGAGCTTTTTTGCCGCATCCTGATAGGATTCTGCCCCTAAGGCCAAGGTCAAAGGAATACTGATGGCTGCCATAGCAATCATCCCAGCCATAGGGACCACTGGCATAAACATCATGAGGAGCAAAAAAACCGCACCGACTGAGACGCCAAGGCTTCCTAAAACCCAATGAGAAAGAAGTACATTTTTAATAGAGGACCATAGAGAATCAGGAGGAAGCATCGGTTTTAAATCAATGAATTCAGAATCAACCCCAATATCTTGCAGCAACTCTTCTAACCTGCGACGAATCTCTTCAGGAGGCCTTTCATCATTGATGACGATGACTGTCAATTTTTTTTCAACAATTTCAACAGCAAATTGCTCAATCGGAATGGTTTTGCAGGCTTTCAATGCTTCTTCTACTGGCTTCACACAATTTGCACAAGTAATGCCTGGTAGGGAAAAACAATAGGTGCTGGTCAACAAGATCTTAACCATCCATTTTGCGAATCATTCCGACGATATGCTCCGTTCGAGCGACATCCCCTTGTGCTTTGAGTGCATCTGTTCGAGAAGCGAATGGACCAATACTCACGCGATACCACGCATTTTTTTGCTCGCCACCTGGGGTAATATTCACTGTAAATCCTTTAAGCACCAAAGCCGCTTTCATTCGTGCCGCTTCTTGCATGCTTTTAAATGCAGCAACTTGTACCAGATAAGCTTCTTTACTCTTGGCCGAGGGCATAGGGACTGGTTTTGCGCTGACCACAATAGGGAGTGGGGTTGTGGGGTTAGGAGCGGTGGCCGTAGCGGTTGTGACAGTGGCGGGTTTGGGTGGAGACTTGGCTTCTGCAGTTGCTGTAGAAGCGGTGGGGGTTGAGGGTTTAGCCTGGTTTGTGGGATTTGAATTATCATTAGCGAGAAGTGTATAAAATTCAAATTTAGGCTTAGGCAATTCAACAGGTTTGGGCGGTGTATTCATGGCTACCTTACCCATTTGCTCAGAAAGAAGTTGTGTATTGACCCAATTTTTAACACTATTGAAATCAAAAACAGAGGCACTCAAATAACCCAATAAAAAACTGACTACAACCAGTAGTAATTGCTTTGAGGCCCCAGCTCTTCGGGGCGCTGAATGTCTTTTTGCATATTCTTTAGCCATTACATGCTCTCAGGGGCTGACACACCCAATAATTGTATACCATTATAGAGAACTTGACGTACTGCTTTTAATAAACATAATCGAGCACATCGAAGCTCCTCTTGCTCACAAATCAATTGCACCGCATTATAATAACTATGTAGACCATTGGCCAACTCTCGCAAATAATAAGCGATTTGATGGGGTTCACAAGCTTTAGCTGAAGCAACTATCACCTCTGGATAACGACTTATCAGTGAAACCAATGCCAATTCATGATGCTCGTTTAACAAATCAACATGCTTCAGTCCAAGGGATTCATTGGCGCTTAACTGGCGTGCTTCTAGTTGTCTTAACACACTACAGATCCTCGCATGTGCATATTGAATATAATAAACCGGGTTATCGCTAGATTGAGACTTTGCCAAGTCTAAATCAAAATCCATATGTTGTTCAGGCTTTCGCATCACATAAAAAAACCGCGCAGCATCATTGCCTACTTCTTCTCTCAACTCGCGTAACGTGACAAAAGAACCACTCCGTGTCGACATTTGCACCCGAGTGCCTTGGCGATAAAGAATAGCAAATTGAACCAACAGTATAGTTAAGGCATTCTCATCATGCCCCAGAGCTTTCACAGCAGACTTAATTCGGCTCACATACCCATGATGATCGGCACCAAAAATATCAATAACTCTGGTAAAGCCTCTGTCATATTTATTCCAGTGATAAGCCACATCGGATGCAAAATATGTGGTTTGGCCATTGGCGCGAACCAATACTCTGTCTTTTTCATCTCCAAAATCAGTGGCGCGAAACCACAACGCGCCGCCTTGTTGATAGGTATATCCCGCTTTGTTTAAAGCATCGATGGCCTTACCAATCGCACCCATATCTAAAAGCGATTGTTCAGAAAACCAGTCATCATACACCACACCAAATTCAGCCAAATCCTGTTTGATATCCGTTAAAACATTATTTAGTGCATGTTGATGAAAACAAGCAAATCCTGAATCACCCAACAAACGTTGTGCACGTTTGATCAGCGCATCAATATAGTGTTCTTTATCGCCTCCTTGGGGCTCATCAGCGGGTAATTTCTCACTCACGACAATCCAATGATGAACAAAATCACGACCAAATTGAACTAAAACTTCTTCTGCTATCGCTTGGACATAATCTCCACGATATCCATTGGATGGAAAAGTAATCTGTTCACCTGCTAATTCAAGATATCGAAGCCATACGCTGACCGCTAAAATATTCATTTGTCGACCAGCATCATTCACATAATACTCGCGACTGACGTTATATCCCGCAGCGGCCAATAAATTAGCCAAACTTGCGCCAAATGCGGCACTCCGACCATGCCCCACATGCAAGGGCCCTGTGGGATTTGCCGAAACGAATTCTACTAATACCCTTTGACCGTCACCCAGCGTGCTTTGACCAAACGCTTTTCCTTCGTTCAAAACAGTTGTGATGATTTGGCGCCTCTCGGTGCTTTTCATAAAAAAGTTGATAAACCCAGGTCCCGCAATTTCAATTTTTTCCACAAAGGAGTGAGCCGGAATATACGCGATCAATAATTCAGCAAATTCTCGAGGAGGATGGGCACAAGCTTTAGCCAACATCAAAGCGATGTTTGTTGCATAATCACCATGACGACTATCTTTTGTGCGGTCTACTTTGATGTCAATGACGATACCTTGAGGGATTTTTTCAGCTGTCTGTAATGCTTGAGTCGCTTTCGCTAATAATTCTTCAACAATGGATTTCATGGCGGTTCATTCGTTTATCAAAAAACAGTAATTATGCGCTTTTTCATTCCACTTGCAAAGGATCAGAGTGATCATGGATGTGATTAAAATGGTAGCTGTTGGCTTTACTATCCAAATCCTTGATTACGCTTGCACTTCATCTAGGGTACTTTGGTGCTGGACCTTCAAAAGATCTTGTATTTGTGTCGGATTCTCGTATTATCTTTTTCTTAAAGTGTTCGTCTAATTCCTTAGGATCCAAAACGTTACCGTCTGGATGCAGAGTATGTGTTGAAGCCTCTCTACTGGTAACTGTGTTTCTATAAGATGTATCTACTCCTGAAGTGGCTGTGATTTCTAGAACTGTGGGTATAGCTGAGACTTCTGGTTTCTTTTCTAATTTTATATCTTCAGGCTTTTCTCTTCTTAACTTCTCTAACTCTTGTTCTTTTCCCTTATTACTAATTGCGTTTACAATCGCTATTAAAGGAGAGCCAAATACCGTTAAAACATTTCTCACCAATGAAATGGGAAACAATAGTTTACCTATAGTGCCTTTCCACGGCGTTGCCAACATCTCTTTTAACCGATCTTTGAACGACTGGCCAAAAACATGGTTGATGGCATCTTGCATAAATTTGGCCATTCCTTTATGAGCTTGCATTTTACCGGCCTTGGTGGCATATAAATTGGACATGTCTTTGGCTTCTGCTTTATTGGTACTTTCAAACATGGAGCTTGTTTTTCTAGGATCTATCTTGGCATTGGCACCTTGATCCACCATACTGATGAGAGCAGCAACTCCTTGTAGGCCAAGTTTATTGTACACATCATCTAAAGATTTATTTAAGCCTTCAATATTACCCTCATTCAAAGCCCTGATGAGACTTTGACACTCCACTCTAGGCATCATGTCTGGCAACTGATCTGCCTGTAATGCTTTGAGAATAGCCACGCGCCCGTTGATCATCAATGTTCTTTCGTTGCCACTCTTACAACTAATGAGTGCCACTTCTTCAGAAAAAACAGAAAGTGCTTGAGATAAGATTGAGTATTCGTGAGTATAGTGAAGATTTTGTCCAGCAATCTTTTGTAATACCTGCTTAGTAGCCGCAATCGTTACTTTGTTTTGGGAAGATTGAGAAGATTTTGTGTTCCGCCATGCTAGCTTAATTTCATTAATTTTATCTGAAATACCATTAAATGACAGGGATTGTGAAAAATACTCCTCATTATTGTATGTTTTTAAAAACGCTTGATAAGCCATAAAAACATTTTTGATTTTATCCTGAGTTGATTGGTCAGAAACATCATACAAAGTATGCATCAATGACAATTCCGTCATGATGGTTGCTTCTTGTACTAATGGATAATAACTTTGTGGGTCTAGATGCTCGCCCCTGCCATTCACTGAAATATTTTGCACCAAGCAAAATAGAGGGTCACCAGGATTTTTTTCTAACGCTTCTTTATTATAAGCATGCGCTCCCTTTAGAATATTCTTAGCACCTTGGCTTTGTTTGTTCTTTGTAAAATCATCATCAAGCGTATGATGAAGCGCTGTGAGCAAGTTATAAACAAACGCCTTTGGTTTGCCACCCTCTGCGGTTAATGCCTCTTTTAAATGATATTGTTCGACCAAGCCAGTTAGTTTTTCTTTAACATCTTGAACGAACCTATCCTCAATCTCTTTTTTTGTGGGACGTGGGTGGCCTTCCTGAATTAAAATCTCTCGAATGGTTTCTTCTTCTTTGATATCTAAAGATTGGGTTCGAATCAGCATCCCAGGATGATTTTGTTCGGGTTGAATAGCACCCTCTTTGGTCAACGGATAAATACTCATTTGTCTTGCTGCAAGATGTTTGACAC
>DAHWEW010000093.1:0-7425 GCA_027326225.1 Legionellaceae bacterium | reverse complement strand
GGTGTATTCGCTGGTGTGGGGCCAAATGAGTATTATGCAGAGCTAGAAAAATTGGGGTTCACCTACCATGAGCTTGATGTGTATTCGGTCACTGGAACGGTATTAAATATGATACCCGGTCGGGTCGCTTATACGTTTGATCTCAAAGGTCCTGCTTTGAGCATTGATACAGCATGCTCTTCGTCCTTAGTTGCAATCCACTATGCTTGTCAAAGCCTCAAAAATCGAGAAATCGATTTTGCTTTGGCTGGTGGTGTCAATCTGCTATTAAGGCCGGATGCTATCGTCAGTCTATGTAAAATCAGAGCACTATCTCTCAAGGGACAATGCAAAACGTTTGATCAGCATGCCGATGGATATGTGAGAGCAGAAGGGTGTGGCGTGCTTTTTCTCAAGCGAACGGCAGATGCTATTCGTGATAAAGATAACATTTTAGCCATCATCAAAGCTTCTGCAGTCAATCATGCAGGAAAATCAGCAGGTTTAACGGTCCCTAATGGGAAAAGTCAAGCGGATGTGATGCTGAAAGCGCTTCAGCAAAGCCATTTGTCTTTTCATGATGTGAGCTATATTGAAACCCAAGGGACGGGTACTTTGATAGGTGATCCCATAGAAGTCCATGCCATTAATCAAGTCTATGGCCATCAGCGCACACGCGATAATCCTTTATTTCTTGGTGCTCTTAAAACCAATATAGGTAATCTTGAGAGTGCATCAGGTGTTGCAAGTCTCATTAAAACGATCTTGAGTATCCAGAAAAACAAAATTTATAAAAACTTACATTTTGAGCAATTAAATAACAACATACAGATCGGTGATACCAAAATCCCTGTGCAAAGCATCCCTTGGTGTACGTCAGAACCTCTCAAATACGCTGGTGTGAATGCTTTTGGTTTTAGCGGTACGAATGCGCATGTGATTCTTCAATCGGCACCGATAAAAGAACTTCAAATCACAAGCAAAAGAACTGACATGAATGCGTTGGTTATTTCGGCAAAATCCAAGACGGCTTTAGATAGATTAGCAAAAGAGTATCAACAGTATCTAGAAACCACATCCGATGATTTTAGTGACATTTGCTTTACAGCAGCCACGTGCCGAACTCATTATAAATATCGATGCGTTGTTGTGGCAAAGAGTGCTTTCGAAGCCAGTCAGTTATTGGATGAAAGCCGCAGTAGTGAATCTTCTTCTTTACAATTAAATGTATTGATAGCTGATTATTTAGAGGGGAAGACAGTTGATTGGTTATCATATTATCAAGGCCATCACCATGAGTTTAACAAAGTCACTTTGCCTCAGTATGCATTTGATAAGTTAGCGTATTGGTTAGAAAAAAAGAATGAAATAAAGACAACAGAAGACGTCAGTAAACCTGTGCTCGCTCTTCTTCAACAAAGCTCACGAAACGAACGATTAGCAACCGTAAGGCAAATGCTTTGTGAGAATATTGCGGATATTTTGAAAATAGATCACATCGATAATGTGAAGATCATCAATAATCTCTTCTCATTGGGCATGGATTCATTGAAATTTTTGGAGTTGAGAAGTCGGATTTATGATCAATTACAATGTCCAACGTTTAGTTTGCCCATCGAATTTTTTATAAACGATCCAAAAATAGACAAAATTACCCACAACATTGTTGATGAATTACAATATTATTTCGATCATTCTACCCCTCAAATACTTACCGAACCACTTCATCAAGAAGAGACCGCTTTGACAGATATTCAATATATGTATTGGGTGTCTCATAAGCTTGAAATTGTTTTCAATTGTGGGTTGCAAATACAACTCAATGGTCAATTGAATAGGGATTATTTAACTCAAGCCCTTGATTTTACCATTCAGCAACATAGTATTTTTTGGTTCCATTTTAGTGAACATGCGCCATTGCAAATGTTAAAAAGACGGGGAAAATTCAGATTACATTATGAAGATATCACGGCCATGTATGATCAGAATATTCTGAATGAATTATTCTATGATAACTATTATTTAAAAATCGATTTAACCATCCAACCTCTGATTCGAGTCTGCCTTTTTAAATTAAATCAGGATCTCCACGAACTTCATATCTTTATTCCGCATATCATCATTGATGAGTTTTCATATCGAATTTTTCTTGATCAATTTCAAGCCAATTACCAAGCATTACTGCTTGGTAAAGAACTGATACTTGTTCCAGAGAAAAGAACCTATCTAGACTATGCGAAACACAATAATCTACATTTTGGGAAAGAGCTGAAGGAGAAAATTGATTTTTGGAAATTATATAATAAGGATTTTCAAGGGTTGAGCTTAGGTGAGGCGAATCATTTGCAAGAAGCTGCGTACCAAACCAGGTATTTGTTTCACTATCCTATGGACAGAACACTGGTTGAACAATTTAAAAACTGGCATCAAGAAAAAAACTTAAATGTCAGCTTAGGGTTCATTGCGCTTTGTCAAATTGTATTTTATAAACTGAGCCAACAGAATAAAATACCCATCACACTCTTACACAGTGGCAGGGAAGGCGTTGATTACAACAAAGTAATTGGATTGTTTATTGAACTGAAAAGAGTCAACGTTACACTGGATGAAGATTATCGATTCATTGAATTTATCAAATCCATTGAGAATGAATTATTAAAAATTGCACCCTATCAAAAGTGTGCCCAATACATAAAAAATCGCGGTTTAAAAAAACATCGACTCTCCATACCACAGTATTTATTCTACGCTCATCAAAAATTTGCGCTAAGCAAACATTTTAAAAAGACAAAACTCCATTCTAAGGTCATAGATTACCATTTCAGATACTTAGGTATCAGAAAATGGGTCGCAATGAAGAACATTTTTAAAGATAAACTCAAACAAGAGTACAAGTTAAAATTAAGGGTGCTGAAACCTGCGCGATTGCAAGTCATATTTAATATCACATCGAGTTTTTTCATTGAGGAACCTAAGAGTAACCAGTTTGTAGATCTCATCAAAACTTACCCCAATCATTATGGGGGTGCAGATAGACTCCTCGGGAACCAAACATTATGGATTTGGTTTACGAATGATCAACAGGGTGAGTATCGATTTTCTATCAATGGTCCACTGACAGACGCTTGTAAAGATCAAATTGCAAATGGATTGACTCATATGATGACAAGAGTATTGGAGAATGATGAGCAGACGATTGCTCATCTAAAGCTGCCTTAAAAAAAAACAATTTGTGCTAATGAAGGATATTTATTATAATCGAAGGTTTTGTATATCATGATAGGCAAAATGACGAGGTCATAATATTTATGAATAAAGAGCAACTTCTTTCTTTTATCCAGAGGCAAAGCAAGCTACAAAAATCATTAGAAAATTTGTATGTTGATGATCATCATGGGTTCAATCCTACTCGATTAAAACAAGAATTGTGTGCAAGAAACTTGGCGGTTGATCAGTCAGCGTTATTGGCTACTATCATGTTGCAGTTAAATGGAAATGAACGTGCAGCGTCTGTCAATGTAAACCTTACTGTATTCCGTGACAATTATCTCGAACAGCAAAGATGTGCTCAAGTGTTCCTAGAGTATGCAGGTCCAATAGCTAAAAAGAAACTTCTTAAACTAACCGATTTGCCAGACAAGTTGATGATGGAGTTAAGCTCTGAGGATGATCTAGATGATATATGTAAAGACATATGGGGCAATTCAGACCCATTTCATTCTGGGGCTTTCCCAGGTACGAGCGGAACTGTGACTTATCTAGCATCTGAGCAAGTCTTAGCTTCTTCTAAAAGCGATAAAGAGAAAGATGGGGTGTTATCTGGACAAAGTGCTGAGTTCATGGCCGCCATGGATAGTTTGGATACTGAAGCAATAGATCTATTACTCTCAAATTTTATTAATGTTAAAGCTCCTGCTGGTCAGTCGTCCCAAGTTGCCGGGGCGGTGGGTCAAGAGTTACCTATTGATTTCAATATGAAGGACCGAAAACCCTCTCCAAAAGCTCAGGCCAAAGATGCTTCACTCCTACCCACTCAATCAAAGCCTGATTCTTTACATAATGAGCATGATGAAATCGTGACAGGTGAGCAAGTGGCTTCTAGGCACACTTTTTTTGCTACTCATGCTCCAACATTGCATCGAAGAGCAAAGAGAAAAAATACACATGAACAATCATCTGAAGATGAAGAGTATCTACCTAGCAGAAAAGAAGAAAGAGTAAACAGTAAACGATCGAAACATTTAGAATCAGCTTCTCCTAATATGAGTAAAGCAGAAATAAGAAGAGCAGGGAACAGATTGTCGGCGCAACGTAGTAGAGAAAGAAGAGTAAAGGAGTTCAACGATTTATTTTCTGAAAATCAACGTTTGGCAGAAGAAAATAGTAAATTCAAAAATCTGGTGAAAAAATTAAAATTAAAATTAAAATCAGTCACTGAAGCTGATGAGTCATGTGATATGAGTCATGGAAAATCTCATCCCTAGTACAACGTGTCACTGATTTTGTCTAGTTCCTACTCGTCATCCCGAGCTTGCGAGGGATTTCCTGAATATAGCACAGCACTTATTTCGGAGATCCTTCGCTAGCTCCCAAGGAACTTCTTCCTTATTTCCCTGGGGAGAAGGTGCCCGCAGGGCGGATGAGGGGGCAGTACCCTTCAGCCTCAATGTCATTAGGTGTCTGTCTTACAACAGGTGTATAATCATTTCATGGGATTCACCGTTATCTCGCGACGAAAATGACTCATATGAATCGTATTGTTTATCCACTACTCAAGTTGGCAATACCCTTATCTATCACCGGATTGCTGCAATCTTCCGTATTTTTTTTAGAAACGTTATTTCTTGCTCATTTGAACTCAAAAGCATTGGCTGCAGGTGCTCTTGTTGGTTGGTTGTTTGGGACTATTACCTATTTTTTGAATGGTGCGTTGAGCGCTATTAATATCCTTGTCGCGCATGAGCATGGTGCAAAAAATGATCACGCCATTTCGCTCATTGTTCGGGATGGTCTTTGGTTATCCGTCCTTTTAGCAATACCTGCCATGCTATTGTTCTGGAATATGTCTTCGCTCTTTTTGCTCATGGGTCAGGACAAAGCAACTGTTTTTCTTGCTGAGCCTTATTTGCATTCACTGACTTGGGGAATTTTGCCCACCTTTATGATGTTTGCATTGTTAGAGTTTCTCATTGGCCTAGGCCATGTACGGATTATATTAATTTTCAGTTTATTGTGTGTTGTTCTCAATGTTTTTTTAAGTTTTGCACTCATTTTCGGTAAATTTGGTATGCCTAAATTGGGCATATCTGGTGCTGGGTGGGGGGAAACCATTAGTTCAGTGATCACAGTTGTTATTTTGTTGACCTATCTATTCACGCACAGAGTTTACCAACATTATTTTTATTTTTTGTTTAAGGCAACGAAAAAACATCATTTCTTTGATCTGTTACGAATTGGTGTGCCCACTGGGATCATGTACTCCATAGAAGTGACCTTTTTCCTTGCATTGACGGCAATCATGGGTACTTTTAGTAGCTTGGCGATGGCTGCCAATCAAATTGCATTACAATATATGGAAACCTTAATGCAAGTCATTTTTTCCATTGCTCAAGGGACTACCGTGCGCATTGGACATTTGTTAGGGGCAGGAGAGAAGGTTCTTGCTGAAAAAACGGGGTATGTGGGGATCCTCATTTCTGTTCTATTCATGTTTGTTGTGGGCCTATGCTATTGGATCTTTCCAACGAGCTTAATTTCTATCGATTTCGATGTCCATTCTGTAAAAAATAGAGAAATCACCCACCTTGCAGTCCAGTTTTTATCTATTTGTGCGATATTCCAAATGTTTGAGGCCACCCGTATCGCCTTATTTGGTGCATTACGTGGATTGAAAGATACTCGGTTTACTTTACTCATTTCGTTTCTTAGTTTTTGGGGCATAGCTTTACCCTTAGGTTACGCTATGGCGAGTAGACTTCATATGGACGGTGCAGGTCTTTGGTGGGGCATGGTGATCAGTTCCATCGTAAGTGTGCCTTTGCTGGTCTGGCGGTATCGATTCAAGATGAGTGAATACTCGGCATCTTCTTATAGCGTGCTCTAGTCATTCATGCTAGATGTTTGATGCCATAACGCTTTCACTCTTTTTTATTCTTATCTAACTGCATAGCCAATGAAGTCATGCCTGAAAGCCCCCCTAATTGCATGGTTTCAATGGCACTACTTGGGACAAGAACAATGGTGGCATTTTCTTTTAATCCTTCGTACAACATATTCATAGCCCTTAAGTGTAAAGCGACTGGGTTTTGTTCATAAGTTTTTGCCGCTTCGCCAAATTTTTCAGCGACTTGACGTTCTGAATCTCCTAAAATAACACGCGCTTGACGTTCTCGTTCGGCTTGTGCTTGCATCGACATGGCATTTTCAAGTGCTGGGGGAATTAATACATCTTTCACCTCTACTGAGATGACATTGACACCCCAAGGCTCTGTTCGCTCATCGATGATCATTTGTAATTCATTACTGATTTTGTTGCGGCCTTCGAGCATTTCAGAGAGCATGGTTTTGCCGATGACATCACGAAGAGCCGTTTGAGAGGCCCAAGCAATTGCAGTTTGATAGTCAGCCACTTCTAAAGCTGCTTTTTCAGGATCTATGACCTTCCAGAAAAGGACTGCATCCACATCTACAGGGACAGTATCTTTGGTGAGCGTTTTTTCAGCTTTGAACGATGTGGTGATCACACGGATATCAATCCAAAAGCCGATGGTATCAATAATTGGAATGATAAAAAAAAGTCCTGGACCTTTTAAACAAGAAAACCGACCCAGTCGAAGGATTACAGCGCGGTCCCATTGGTTGGCGATTCTGATAGACGAAGAGGTGATCATCGCAACCAACACCGATATTATCATACAATAAGTGCTGCTATTTGCTCCAAAAATCGCATTTAAGACATATGCGAATCCTGCACCTATCAATATAATAATGAAGAAGACCAAACTCGAAAAAAAGTTTTGATTTTGCATGGTTAAGTCCTTTTTATGTTCTAGATGTGAAATCACATCCGATTAGACCACAATACTTATTGTTCGGTTCCTTTTGCTACTAGTTTGAAATGAATCATGACTTCGTCTTTGATTTCTTTGGTGCTTGCCCATTCTCCTTGCCCAACGCCAAATGTGCTGCGGTTTATCGATGTGGTGCCATCAACTATGATCTGATTATTTTTGGGTTCAACTGCTGTGAAGGTTAAAGTAACTGGAGCTGTTTTATCTTTGATGGTTAAAAAACCAGTCGCTTGAAAGGTTTTGTCACTGACTTGAGTAAATCCTGTTGATTTGAACACGGCTTTGGGAAAAACTTTGGCATTAAACCATTCGGGGGTCATTAGGGTCGTAGTTAAATCACGGTATGATGCACTGAGTGATGAGATATCAATGGTGA
>DAHWEW010000092.1:0-7449 GCA_027326225.1 Legionellaceae bacterium | reverse complement strand
AAAATCATAGGGAGCTAAAGTGCCGCACGATCTAGAAGAACATTATAAGTCCCATGCTATCAGTCCAATCGCGGGTCGATATGCGGATGAGGTGAGCGAGATTAATCCTTTATTCAGTGAATTTGCACTGATGAAGCAGCGCTTAAAAATTGAAATAGAGTGGTTTAAAGCATTGGCGGCAGAAGAAGGGGTTACAGCGATCGATGCATTGAGTCATGAAGAAATAGCGTTTCTGGATCAGATACTCGAAAATTTCTCTGATGAAGATTTTGATGCTATTCGCAAATATGAAAGAACGTTTCATCATGATGTGAAGGCCGTTGAATATTTCTTAAGAGATAAATTTAAAGCGTCTGAACTAAAAGATTTATTTAAGAAAAGAGAGTTTATTCATTTTGCAGCAACCTCTGATGACATCAACAATATGGCCTATGCCTGTATGCTTAAAGAACTCAAAGAGAAAGTTCTACTGCCTTACATGGATGGTGTGATTGCAAGCATCCTACTGCAAGCCGACGCGACCAAATCGCTACCCATGTTGTCCAAAACGCATGGTCAAGCAGCAACACCTACCACACTTGGTAAAGAATGGGCTAATTTTGCAGTTCGTTTAAAAAGTTCGCGTGAAAAACTCGCTGCAATTGAAAATCATGGCAAAATGAATGGGGCTGTAGGTACTTATGCTTCTCACGTCTCCGCTTACCCTGAAGTTGATTGGCCCGAGCTAGCAAGAAAAATGATCGAAAAAATTGGCTTGGTTCAAACGAAGATGACGACACAAATTGAGCCGCATGATTATATAGCAAGCATGCTTACTGAGTTTGCGGCGTTCTCAAATATACTGCAAGGCTTGGATTTAAATGAATGGTTATATATTTCACAAGGTTATTTTTCATTAAAAATTGAAAAAGGCCAAGTGGGTTCCTCCGTGATGCCTCATAAAATCAACCCGATTCATTTTGAAAATTCTGAGGGAAACTTGGAGTTAGTTGTTGGACGAGCCACTCAATTAGCCTCCAGTTTAACGAAGTCAAGATTACAGCGTGATTTAACCGACTCAACTAAAATGAGACATCTTGGTGAAGTCTTTGCTGAGGGTGTACTTGGATTTCGATCATTCATGACAGGGATGAGTAACCTACAAACAAATGAAGCAAAGATTAAAGCGGATTTAGAAACTCATTGGGAGCTTTTAGCCGAGCCAATACAAACCGTGTTTCGCGCTCATGGCGTGGATGCACCGTATGATCTTTTAAAAGATTTAACCCAAGGCCAACAGGTCAGCCAAGCGCTGATACATAACTTTCTTGACCGCTACGCAGCTCAACTTCCTGCAAGTGAGTTGAAAAAATTAAAAGAACTAACACCGCTAACCTACACTGGGTTGGCACTAAAACTAACAACAGATGCCATAGCAACATGCCATACGGTGGGTACTGAAAAATCAGCTTCTCTAGGCTATGCTGATGTGGTGGCTGGCATGCAATGGGGTGACGAAGGAAAAGGCAAAATCGTTGATTTAAAAGCCTCATCTGGTCAGTATGATATTGTTGCTCGGTATAATGGTGGAGCAAATGCGGGGCATTCACTGAAAGTAGGAGACGGCCCTAAATTGGCAACGCACTTAATGCCTTCAGGGATCATGAATCCCTCCGTTGTCAACGTCATTGGAAATGGGGTTGTGCTTGATCCCTGGCAACTCCTATATGAGATCAGAGATATTCAAAGTAGAGGGATTGCAGTAACGTCAGAAAACTTAAAAATATCTGATCGTTGCCATATTGTCCTACCCTACCATAAACGAGAAGATGCGTTGAATGAAGCCATGCTTTCAAAAAACACAAAGGACGCGATCGGTACAACCCAGCGAGGGATTGGACCATGTTACTCAGATAAAGACAATCGCACCACTGCCATCCGTTTTGCTGATTTATTCAATCCGGTATACCTTAAAAAAATTCTAGACCGTACGGTTTTCAATAAACAGATTGCTCACCGGGCACTGGCCGACGCGTATCAGTTACCGCTTGATACATCTGCCGAGTTGACTATAGCAGGAGCTTCTGAAGAGCAACTTCACCCCTATGATAGCAATGCACTATTTGCAGAACTTCAAGCGATTGCACAAGTATTAGCACCCTATAAAACCAATACAATGAGTTACTTGCAAGAGCAAATGAAATTAGGTAAAAAAATCTTGGTTGAAGGTGCAAATGCCTTTAACTTAGATAAGGATTTTGGAACCTATCCTTTTGTGACCTCATCAAATGCGTCTGTCAATGGCGTCACAGATGGTTTGGGTATTGCTCCACAAAAAATTAATGCAGTGACAGGTATTGTTAAAGCTTATACCACACGCGTGGGAGCAGGACCATTTGTGACAGAAATGGATGAAAAAACCTCTGATCCGACAGCGGCTGATTATGATCCTGACTATATTGGTAATCGCATCAGAAAAAAAGGGCATGAGTATGGCACATCCACAGGTCGACCAAGACGATGCGGTTGGCTTGACTTAGTGCCTGTCCAATATGCACTTGATACGAGTGGCGTTAATTCGATATCAATCATGTTATTGGATGTGCTAGCTGATCAAGGCGAGCTCAAAATTTGTACTGGCTACTTGTTGGATGGTGAATTGCTTCCCAGAGGACAAATGCCAGCAGACAATGATGAGCTAGAGCGTTGTCAGCCCGTTTATAAAACATTCCCTGGATTTACTGATGTGAGTGCCTGCCGTAGTTACACCGAGCTGCCTAAAGAAGCGCGTGAGTATTTGTTATTTATTGAAGACACGTTGGGGCAACCTATTGAGCATATTAGTTATGGACCTGAACGTGATCAAACGCTGGTCATTCCTGGTGGTTTAAGGAGTCATGAACAAGCGTTGGCCAAAGCTATTTTGCAAATGGCAGATGCTATGCGTCATGCAGTGGAGTGTTCAGGGGCACTTGGGTCTAGAGAATCGTGCGCACTCAAAGAGCGAGCGTCAAATATATTACAGCAACTAAAAGAACATCAATTTGGCGAGGCTAAACTGGCGTTATTCCAGTTTTTAGACCTGTTGATGTATCAAGGGCATCAAAAAAATCGGGTGACTTCGGGCCATGATATTCTTAAGAATACATTCCAACAACTCCCCTCGCTGCGTGGTTTTTTTAACGCCCTGCATCAGCAAGGTACGTTTGAAACCTTATTTTCATGCAGTTCTGAAGAATTTAAGAGCGCTGCCAATGAAGATATCTCTCGCCGCTCCTGTTGTGAGTTTTTTCAGCACTTAAGTCAAGTACTACCGATGCAAGAGACAAAAACAATACAGGAATTGCTGACTAGCGACCACAAGAAGGAAGCCAAAGACCAATTGGTGAGCCTACTTATTGAAAAACCAAAGGCCAAGTCTTGGACTCCTGGCTTGTTTTGTGCAAGTGACGAAGTCAGTGACACCTTAAACAGCTATCATTTAAAAACGCTATTTGGCTTAAATCTGGAAGAGTTGAAGCGTGAAATGGGTAAAAAAGCACAACAACTGCTAAGCTCAATCCCTTCGACCCAAATGGCAATAAGTTAAGGAAAAAATAGAGCTATGGCCTGGGTTAGGCTGCACGCAACCCAGGCTTCATTTAGTCGACAGATCCTATTTTATGAGCATCAATGCATTATCTTAGGTAATTAATCTGCATATCATCATATGACCTGCCCCCAACGGGTTTTAACTTGGATGGACTCTCTTTTCCAAACAAAGTCAGATGTTTACCATGTTTGTTTGAGGTGTGATATGTCGTGGTGGAGTCATGATGACCGACGATGGTTCCAGTGGCCAGCTTTTCCAGTTTATTTACTTGCACTTCTTGCCAAAGGAGTAATTTTTTATATTGCTCTGTACTTTTTGCCAATTCATTTTTTACCCCAACAAGATCATGCTCAGCCTGGCAGATCCGAAGAACAATCTGGTCAAAAGACGCTTTACCATCAGCAAGAAATGCATCCAACCTCAATTGAAACGCTTTTCGGTCAGCCGACTCTGTGATATAGGTCTCTGTGAATGTTCTGACGGTACCATCAAGGACGACACTGATCTTTTTAAGCTGCTCAATTTCTTGCCCCATGGATAGTTTCATGGCTTCCAGCTCAGTTACTTTTGTCTCAAAAGCTCTATTGGTCGTTTCGTAATCGGTAGTGAGTTGGGTTAGTTTTTTTTCTGTTGCACTGAGTAGCGCCTCTGTTGTTGATAACAAAGCTACTTTTTCTGAAAGTGTATTCATTTCAGCATGAAGGTCATCAATATTCAGAGCAAGGGTTTTATTCGCTTCTTTGAATTGTTCGATTTCAGCAGCTAATTGTTGACGTATGGTATCCAATGCGGTAATGGTGAATTCAAGGACACTTGCCAGATTATCCATTCCGTTTTTTAAATTGGTGCGCGATGATTGGTTGCTGCTAAAGTGATCATCTAAAAGATAGCTAATCAATAAAAATACGGCAGCACAGATACTGGCCACGACGATGAGTGCAATGAGTTGGGTGAGCACTCCGATGGTAATTAAACTACCGAATAACAAAATCCAGCCAATGATTTTTTCCCATGTGGGAACATCTCCCCAAACATTGGATGCTCGCGTTAACAAACTAGGATATTCATAGAACGCATCGAGGACTGAATGAAGACGAGTTTTGACTGCTGCCATTTGCTCTTTGACTGAAGTCATTTTCAATAGAGTTTCTTGGTCGATAGATGATGTATCTTTGGGTTGGTTCTCACTCATAACTATTTTCCTTAATCAATCGATAGAAATTAACTCGCGTCTATTTCCTGTTGCAAGCTAATTTTTGCGCATATTATCGTAAAAAATTGAAACAGTCATGCCTTTATTTCGTCATTTCATGAGTTTTTTGCAAAAAACTATTGTTTGGTAAATCTGTTTTGAGTTATGTTGATAGTAATTCAATTCAGAAATAAAAGTTTTACAGTTTACATTTAGGGACAAGTGTTATCAAAACGTTGACACGCTCATTTTGGCAAGGAGGAATCATGGCTAGAGGCGAAGTCAAGTGGTTTAACAATGCAAAGGGATGGGGTTTTATTGTACCAGAAGGTGGTGGGGAAGATATTTTTGTTCATTTTTCCGCCATTGAAGGGACTGGTTATAAAACGCTGATTGCGGGACAAGTGGTGTCCTTCGAATTAGAGAAGGGAGAGCGCGGCCCCCATGCAGCGAAAGTAACCATACTCGCGGAAGTGATGGAAGAAGAAATCGCTTAAATCACGCTCAAGAAACTGGCATATCATACTGAGTCATATCACTGTATTGTGAGCTATTATGCTGTATGATACGCCCATCTGTTTATTATCGGTTCATGAAAATGAAGCATGGTTTATTACTCATGAATTTGGGCACTCCAGATGACTCGAGTCTTCCTGCCGTCAGGCGGTATTTAAGAGAATTTTTAGCAGATCCTCGAGTGGTGACTTTGCCCCGACTTTTGCGCTATGTATTGCTCTATGGTTATATTTTGCCCTTTCGATCACGAAAGACGGCACATGCCTACCAAACCATCTGGACATCAAACGGCTCACCATTGCTTTACCATAGCCAAAATTTAAGAAAAAAATTGGCAACTCATCTTGGTCAGAATGTCCAAGTTGCATTAGGGATGCGTTATGGTAACCCAAGCCTTGAAGATGCTGTGAACGAGTTATCTGGATGCGAAACAATCAGCCTGTTACCGCTCTACCCTCAATACTCATCAGCGGCCACAGGTTCTTCCATTGAAAAGATCTTACAATTATTCAGCAATCAAATCACGATACCTTCTTTGAATGTGATCAGTCATTTTTATGCCCACCCAAATTTTATCAGCGCTTCAGCAGAACTGATAAAACCCCACCTAGACCATCATGATCACATTTTATTTAGTTATCATGGCGTTCCTGAAGATCATTTAAGAAAAGGGGGGTGTGATAAAATATGTATTGGCACTTGTTCTTCCAGCATAACTCATCACACCCCTTGCTATCGGGCACAGTGCTTTCAAACCACGTCATTAATCGCCAAAGTCCTTGGGCTTAGCAACCATCAGCATACGAGCGCATTCCAATCAAGATTAGGGAAAGCAAAATGGATCACCCCCTATACCGATGAGATATTAATCACATTGAGAGCAAAAGGGGTTGCAAAACTTGCAATCTCTTGTCCCTCATTTACGGCTGATTGCTTAGAAACACTTGAAGAAATTGGCATACGCTTAAAAGCACAATGGCAAGACTTAGGCGGAGAGAGATTAACGCTTATTCCATGCCTCAATGACAGTGACGCATGGGTATCTGCCATCATGAACATAGCCAAACTCGCTTAATCTTAGAAGATAAGAATGGGACGCACACCAAATATTCTTCGGACATAAAATGTCCCAACAAACGCTTTGCTCAACATAGCAATGACAGTAGCCACTGCGGTTCCAGTGATCCCATAAAAATGGGTTGCAGGCCAGAGTAAGATGAGCAACATCCCTAGTTCGAGATACGCAACCTTCAAGAGGATGCTCTCCTCTCCTCCAAATGCCAACAATACTGAAGAAATATGACAAATACTCGCAAGACAAGTCCCGAAAGTGAGGATCATCAATGCCGGAACCGCCGCAACATACCTTGGTCCAAAATTAAATAATAGGGGATGAGCAAAATAGAGAATAAGACCTGCAAACAAAATAATGATAGGAATAATGATTGCATTGACTCTATCCAGTTGTATTTGTAATTTTTTTTGTAAACTTTTGTTTTGCAAAGACAGAGATATACTATGTTTCAAACTATTATATGCCCGCCTCGTGATGAGCCAAAGAAAAGAGCATAGCAAAAGCGCCGCAGCATAATGTCCCACATCAGAAGATTGCTTCGAAAACAACCTGACAAACGTAATATCCGTTAAACAGATCAAGGAAAAGAACGCTTTATTTAAAGCCAAGCGTCTGCACGTAGTCATCCACAACTGATTTGATAAATGATGCGTCGTCCTAGCTTTTTGAATGCCAAGGTATATATTCTGGAGGGTATCTTTTTTTAGCGAGCATAATGCAAGGATGATTTCAAAAACAAAGACACTCACGATAACAAAAAATATTTCTATGTTGCTAAGCATCGGGCTCACAAATAATATAATCAATAGAAACAATATAAATTGGACAATATATCGAACTATCGAAGCATATAATGCTTGAAGAATAGGAAAATTATTTGCAACTAAAATCCCTCCTAGGAACCTAGCCAATGCTGCGAAAGGTCCAACCCAAAACATATATACGATGATGTGATATTGAGTAATATGTCTGATCCCACTCCAGTGTAAAATCCACATGATCACAAAAATCAGAAGGCCAAAGAGACTCACAAGAGAAAAAGTTATTTTGAACATTTGACTATCCCAGGCAATATAATTAATTGCCATTTCTTCT
>DAHWEW010000091.1:0-7514 GCA_027326225.1 Legionellaceae bacterium | reverse complement strand
GAATCACATGTATTTGAATCAACGTAGGATCATCGCTCATCTCATGCAAAGCCCAGTCGCTGTTGGTTCATTGCTGTCTATTTTATTATCATGGTCATCTCTTGTGGTGGTGCTTCTGACACGCTCCTGTGCTCTGAGTCGGCCCTCTCTTTAACCCGTTATTTGCCCGCCTCAGGGCAAGTTCAATCAGCAGATAGCTGGGTTTCATTCGTTATTTATCCATGAATATGAGGGTATGATCATGAGCAAATTATTCATCTCATCTGCTAAAGCAAGAGGAGACGCACGACAAGGGATAAACCAACAAACGTTTGGGGATTTGAACCGATACTTCAATCTTTTTTATCCTTGTTTGGTTTGGTTTCTCGCAGCGATTTTCTTTTTTTACAAATACTTGGTTCAAGTATCGCCTAGTGTGATGACCACGGATCTCATGCAAGCCTTTCATGTCAATGGGGTAGGTTTAGGCAATTTATCGGCCTGTTATTTTTATGCGTATCTACTGATGCAAATTCCAGTGGGTATCCTTCTTGATAAATATAGTCCTCGTTATTTAACGACATTGGCTATTTTGATTTGTGGAATCAGTACATTGGTTTTTTCAGGGGCAAATTCTTTAACCATTGCATGCCTAAGTCGCGCTTTTATTGGAGTGGGTGCAGCCTTTGCAGCTGTTTCTTGTTTTAAAATAGCAGCTCTGTGGTTTCCTCCAAAACGTTTTGCCTTGATCTCTGGGATGAGCATGACCGCGGCAATGTTAGGTGCAGTGGGTGGACAGGCACCTTTATCATTATTGGTACAAGATTTTAGTTGGAGAGGCGCTTTAAAAATAATTGGGGGATTAGGCATCCTCTATAGTGTGATTTATGTCCTTATTGTCAGGGATAAAGCCCAAGAACCCATTACAACTCTTTCTCCACAAAAGGGGCAAGCCTCTCGTATTTTGAAATCAAAACAAGCCTGGCTTTTATCTTGTTATAGCGGGCTTGCATTTGCACCTGTTTCAGTGTTTGGTGGATTGTGGGGTGTTCCTTTTTTACAACAAGCCTACTCACTAACTGCGTCAATGGCGGCTTTTGCCATTTCATGGATTTTTATTGGCTTTGCTGTGGGGGCACCTTTGTTAGGCTGGTTATCTGATTTTAGCGGTAAACGAAAGCCATATATGTTTTTTGGAACGTTATTAGCCTTGTTTTGTTTAACAATGGTGATTTTGGGAGTGGGTGTGCTTTCTAGTCTTTGTTTGCAACTCTTTCTGTTTGGATTTGGCGCAAGTGGTTTTTTCATTAGTTTTTCGATGATCAAAGAAGGGTTTCCTATCATCCTAACTGCGACAGTACTCGGATTCATGAATACCTTCGATACGATTTGTGAGGCGCTCACAGAACCTTTTGTTGGGATTTTGTTAGATGCTGGTTGGGATGGCGCGCTCAGTCAAGGTATTCATCAATTCACGACCCCGGGGTATCAACGTGCTTTGCTGATATTGCCAGTTTATCTGGTGATTGCGCTGATGTTACTGATCTTTATCAAAGAAACGAATTGTAAGAATAGTGAATGACTGGGTTTTGTCTAAACTGCGATCTAATACGAGCCCACAGGGGCTCGGGCTCGTATTAGAGATTTCAGTACTAGAAATGAATAATAATATCTGCGGCTCCGAGTACCGTATATCGTTTGTCTGGAGTTATTCCAGCACTTGCATTGCCATTGAATGCATTTCTATCGAGAGCATAGTCAAAGTCAATTTCGGGTCGGATTTCGATTTGTGGAGAGAACCAATGCTGCCAACCGATGCCAAAATTGAGATAGCGCGTTTTGGTGCCAGTACGTTGTCCTTGTTCATCGTCATAAAACTCTGGCCGGAATGAAATATTATCGAGCGGGGAAAATTGATAATTGATATAGGCCACCGTACCAATGGCAGTTGCGGTACAAGAAAGATCAGACGCACTATTACACTGCGCTGCATTCGGTGCGTTGAAAGGCATGTATTGTGGTGAAAACGGAGTGCCTCCAGCTGCAATTGCTGCTGCTGCAACGGGATTATTTAGGTTAGCAACATTGTTTTCGTGGAGCGTATAAATCTCATAGGAAATATGCCACTGATCGTTGAATTTATGGTAATAAGTAAAACCAAACCATTGTAAATTATTATAACCCCACACACCATTATTGATGCCGTCCATGCAAGGATAGATATTATCATTGCCGTTGTTCCAGGTATAACGGGCACAAGCGACAAGCGAAGGCTTAGCACCCGGATCTTTTAGGAATGTGCTATCTGGATACAAAGGATTGGGATCAGGGTTATTGACTCGTTTGCCCATATTCCAGATGGCGGTATCAGTCCCTCCGACGACGCCCAATTGCAAGATGAAATTTTTGGCTAGTGCTAAACTACCTACCACGCCTTCATTGGTATAATTGTCAAAGCTATAGGTCATGGAGTGAGAATACATGTAGTTATTGGGTGCGAGCTGGGCTTCGATATCTGGAATAGAGATATAGCGCCCAACACGGAACATCAAGCCTTCGGCGACGTGAGGGAAATATAGCTCTCCATAGACCATTGGAAAATCATAACCATAAAAAGAGTTTTGCTCTAACAGCTGGTAACTGGCAATGCCATATGTGGTGGTAGCGCGATAGGTCTCTCCATATAGTCCTGAAAGCCTAAATCCCCAGTCGAAATGTTCGGTTTGTACTGTATCTGGAACGCGCTCCATATATAAAACGGCTTGGTCCAATTGGACTCTATTGGGAGTATACATATAGGCCATCGGGGCATTTCTACCTGGTTTTACGTTGTTGGAGGATATATTGCCTCCACCATTGACCCAACCATAGATTTGTATATGGTTTTTTTCAAGCCAAAGGCCAGGCGAAGTATGACTGATGCTGGTCATTAAGGGACTATCAACCGAATTAGGACGGCTCACACCGAGGGGGGTGGTGGCTCCATAAGGCCATTCAGTAAAGGGCATGGGGGGTGTAGTTTCAGGCGTTCGAGGCCAACCTTCTCGGTGAGATGAAGGCGCATGAGGGTCACTAGGAGGGCCGCTATGTTTCATTTCTAGCTTGTAGGCATTAAACAGTCGGCTTAAGACATCTTTACCTAAATATTGATCCAAACAAGCATAATCAGTATAAGGATCGCAGGTTGAAGCGTGCTTTTCTAACAAGGGATTTTCAGATGCGGTGACAGGGATAGCCAAGGTGCATAACCCTATGAACAATAACCGACACAGAGTGATCATAGTATTCACAACGAACTCCTTGTATAGACATCCATTTTCAATGTTTTGACATTCTCTAATAAAGACTCAACCTGATCAAGCAATCACCGTAGAGCAAAATCATACTTTGATTTAATTCTTTTACTTCACTCTCAAAGAAATGCATCATGTCAGGCATCCCAGCCTCTTTAGGGCTTTGCGAGTCATCTCCAAAGCTCCAGGAGATCCCTCTCGGTGTTCGGGATGACGGAAATCTTAATTGTTTTTTGCTTCTAGGGGTTGGGCGATTTAGGATGACGGTAACTTTTACAGATTTTTGAGGGCATCTGATTTGCGCATGCAACCATAAAAAAATTATAATTGCGACACGATTAAGTTTAAACGTTGTGCAAGATGACAAAATCTAATGTTCAGTTTTTCAGAGGCCTGTTATTTCTCGCTTTGGCCCAGATCATGGTTGGCGTCAATATTGTATGCTCCAAATTGATTGTCTCGACCATTCCTATTCTTTTTATTTTGACCATTCGGTTTACGCTTGCAACCGTCCTATTGTTATTATTGCATGCGATGAAAGATGCTCGGCGTTTTTCTATTTCCGTCTATTTTTCCCCATTGAATCGCCGAGATTGGTTTTTTATGATCGCACAAGGATTATCTGCTGGGATCTTATTTAATTTTCTGATGATGTTGGGTTTGCATTATACCGATGCGAATGTGGCAGGTATCATTACTAGTGCTTTGCCGGCTATGATTGCATTGATGTCATGGTTGATGTTGAAAGAAAAAATATCTGGTAAAAAATGGGGTTGTGTGATTCTTGCAACCTTAGGGCTTGTGGTGATTGCGGGTGATAAACTTCAAGGCGTGACTTTGGCTCATTCGTTTATGGGTGATGCAATTGTACTCCTCTCGCTCATTCCAGAAGCCACCTATTATGTTTTATGTAAAATGCATAGGCATTCGCTGCCAGTTTTTCTCATTTCCGCATTTATGAATGGGATGAATGCCATTTTATTATTATTGCTCCTGATGTTTGTTTCTTGGGGTGGGTTTCATATTCAAGGATTTGATTGGTTGATTTTAATCATCCTTGGGGTAAGTTCGGGCTTTTTTTACGTATTTTGGTATTTTGGTTGTCAATATGTCGATGGTGTGATGGCCTCATTATCAACTGCTATTATGCCTGTTTCAACCGTCATCATCGCATGGCTCATGCTTGGTGAGCGCTTGAATGGGGGAGAAGCGCTTGGAATGGGGATGGTTTTACTTTCCATTGCAATGTACGCCAAACGATAAATCATTGATTGATTGCTTTATGATTCCAGAAAAATGGCACAAATCCTATCAAAATCCCCCCAATTCCGACTAGATTTGTGACCAAATCAAACGTAGGGATACTTAAGGCCGCAACATAAATTAAAAATAGAGCACTGATGATCGGCCAAAGGATATAAGCTAATAATTCAGTAAACCCTTTCCACAACTTGCGATAGTACCAGGCACAGGCAAAACCAGTGAGACTATAATAAAAAGCAATTTGAAAACCGATGGCATTGACCGAGTCTTTAATCAGAAGATTGATCGTTGGAAAATTAGATGATAGGGAGAGAAAAAGGATGCCCAATCCCCAGATAAAAAGAATAGATACCCACGGTGTTTCCCAAGATTGGTGTACTTTGGCAAAACCGGAGTGCACAATCCCATCTCGCCCCTGAGCGAAGAGGGTGCGGGTAAACTGCACAATGGTGGTTTGCAAGGTTCCTGCTGTACTGAAAATAATACTGACGACAGCCAGATAGCTCCAAGGTCTTGGAAATATGCTATCTGCCATCCTAAAAATGATATTCGTCCCGGATTGTTGAATGTCGCTATCACTCATGAGTAAAAGTGTCACAATAGAGAAAGAGACAAAAAGAAAAATAATGATCAATACGGACCAAAAAGCACCCCATCCAGGGGCATGACGGGTATTTTTGGTTTCTTCATTTAAATTTAAGGTAACATCCCAACCCCAGTAAAGAAATAAAGCTGTTAATGCGCCGGTTGCAAATAAGCTCGGTGTAAAAGACGAGAGTGATAGCCAAGAAAAAGAGAATGAATGCAGGGGGTGTTCTATCGCTTTGATGGTCCCTCCTATCATGATGGCTAAGAGAATGACGATTTCTGTTGATGTCATGATCACTTGCAGATAGCTTGTGGGCTTAATCCCTTTTAAGGTAATGGCTGAAATAAAGGTCAACCAACACCCTGCCACAAAAGTCACCCAGCCTGGGCTATTTACTAAATCTGGAGCAATCAAAAGAAGGGTTGCAGTGGCCGCCGGAATGGAACCTGATACCATAAAAACAGTTGCAGAAACCAACAAGGTCCAGCCAACAAAAAACCCGAGTTTTTGTCCAAATATGATGCTCACCCACGTATAGGAAGCGCCTGCATTTACAATGGCTTTATTGAGATGCATAAATGCTAAAGTGATCCCAAACATCAAAATCCCACAGTAAAAAATACTAGACGGGGCAAGAGAACCGACAGATGCCATGAGGGTGGCCATAGCGACAGAAATACTAAATGCAGGTGCGGCTCCCGCCGTGCCCATCACAATGGACTCAGCGATCCCTAATGAATCAGCAGCAAGCTGATTTTTATTTTCTTTATCCATCGTACAGTAGCCTAAATGATGCTTTGTCGACATCCTTCCCCCAAGATGAAAAAATAGAGGTGAATGAACGGTTATTTTGGGGTAGTAAGGCTAGCATCCACGTCATGACCTGGCAATATATAGATGCTATTTCAGGTTAAAAAGTGGTTGAGGCAGGTCTTGGACGTTTAACCGGCTCCTGTTCGACTATTGGCAATTTTTCTTTAAAAAATCCATGTTCTATTTTGGTTTTTTTTGCGGGAGGGCCTGCTTCCTCTTTTGATTCATTTTGGCCCAACGTATCGATATCTGCTTGGAGAATGAGCGTATCGATTGAGGCTTCAGGAACCCAATCATCCCGTCTTAGGAGTGATTCATAGTGTAGTTCTCTTATCAAGCCGAAATAAAAGGTGGCTCGTGGATTTGGGCGTCTGATGATAAAAGGTGCTGGCGCATTGTCTTTGATCACAACGAAACTCATATTAAGCCATCTCGAACAGGCAGAAAGAACGAGATTATCAGCATATTCTGATGGGTTAAGCATATTTTGCAAATAAGCTTCGGGGTCTTGATCCATAAAAAGCTGATAATCAGCGAGATTGCGACGAATAAAATTGACGCATTGGGTGCGTAACTGCAGGTGGGTTAAAAAGGTGAGCGGCACGTGATGTAGGTGCATCTGTTGTTTGACCGCATGAAAAAAACAAGACCCATCGGCTTTAGTCTCTTGACATTGAAAGCCCCATTTTTTTGCTTGTTCCTTCAAAGTGGTGTGGATGTGTTGTTGTTTTTTTTCTATATTTAGCCAAAGTTCTTGAAGGTCCAGCAGAAGGGATGGGTTTGACTTTACCTTTACAGCGTAAAAGACTCCTTTTTGTTGCATGTCTTTTGCTTTGTCAAAGTTCTGAAGTTCGGTATAAAAGCGACCAAGATCAAGATAATAGTCCGCTAGTGCCGAATAGTCATCTTCTGTTTTATGGATGATTTGTTGTATATACCGAATGGCCTCTAGGGCGTCATGAACGGTAGATTTTTTGGAAGAATTGTATACGTGTTGAGATAGAAGTCTTAATGTACGATCAAAACCAAACGAGTCTTTAGCTGCCAGAATAGGATAGTGGGGATGATTTCTCAGCCACCATACAGCAGAAAAATGTCCGTTAAGAGCGGCACAATCAAGCACGTTGTTGCCATGGATATCCGTGTCTCCTATAGAGCCAGGATTTTCAGTTAACAAAATTTCCATTTTGTCGATGTCCCCTTGTAGGGCCGCACAATGGAGATAAGTGGTACCATCTTTGAATTGTTCTATCAGTTTATGTTCAGGGCAGACCAAATATTCCCAGACATCAGGTGTATTTTCCTTGGCCCAATGAAGGATATTGTGTTCACATTGAGATGCATCTAAAGAGGCCTTTGCTGTTTCAATTAAAAATTTAAGGGTATCTAAACTACCGGTTTGGGCGGCAAATGCTATCGGTTTGGCTTGATATTTGGTATGTGGTGCCTCAATATCAGCACCTTCTGTAATCAGTTTTCTGACTGTCTCAAATCCTGTTTTACTTGCGGCAGCTTTATGGAGTCGGTTTGCTACAATCTTTGGCATAAAACTCTCATCAATTAGAAACAACGTTCAC
>DAHWEW010000090.1:0-7523 GCA_027326225.1 Legionellaceae bacterium | reverse complement strand
TGCTCATTGGTGGTTCCTGTTTTACCTGCGAGGTCCTTACGATTCAAGATCATGGCATCATGAGCGGTACCATGTTGTATCACTCCCATCAAAGCTGTGTGCATCAAGAAAGCAATATCTTCAGGAATGACACGGGGAGCTATCAGGTTAGGATCGCGCTCTTGGCATGGGTTACACACATGAGTGGGTTTCGCTTGTAGCAGGACCTTTCCATCATTATCAGTGATGTGATCGATGAGAAAAGGCTCTATTTTATAACCCCCATTGGCAAAAACCGCATAGGCGGTAGCGAGCTCCATAGGACTTACGGATAAGCTACCTAATGCTAATGATAAGGTATGGGGTAGGGCTTTCTTTTGAAAACCAAAGTGGCTTACGAAATCTACGGCGTAGTTAATACCGATATCATCAAGAATTCGAATAGAGACCATATTTAAAGAATGAACAAGCGCATCTTTTAAACGTGTTGGGCCGTTGAATTTTAATTTATCGTTGTGAGGACGCCATAAATTGGGCTGGCTAGGATCATCAACCACAATAGGTGCATCATTAATTAAAGTAGCCAGTGTATAACCTTTGTTCAAGGCTGCGGCATAGATAAACGGTTTAAAGCTAGACCCTGGTTGCCGGCTAGACTGCACGGCACGATTAAATTTGCTTTTCTGAAAATTAAGGCCACCTAAGAGTGCTTCTATGGCACCATTTTGTGGATTCAGTGCAATAAGTGCTGATTCAATTTGTGGAATTTGTGATAATTGCCAATCGCCATCGTGAAAACGTACATAGACAATATCACCTACCGAAACCACTTGATGAGCTTTGCTAGGTGCTTTTCCGACCCAGCCTTTACGAAGGGCAGGACGAGCCCATGACAGTCCTTTCCAGGGTAGGGTAATCTGGGTGCCAGGTTGTGTCATTGCAGTTGCTTCTTGTCCTGTCACACCTAAAATAATGGCGGGTACTAAGTCATTGACCACTGGGTAGTCACTCAATAGCTTATGAAGCGCATCAGGAGATTGGGGAATAGCGTTTACTTTAGCCACAGGTCCGCGATACCCATGGCGTCTGGAATAGGCGAGCAGATTTTCTTCTACAACATGATTGGCTGTTTTTTGTAATGGGCCTTTGATCGTTGTATACACACGATAGCCTTTGGTATATGTATCAGCTCCGAAGTGATCAAATAGGGATTGGCGAATCATTTCCGCAACGTATGGCGCACTGACTTCAATATTGTCACCATGATATTTTGCCGTAATCGGCTGATGAATGGCCTCTAAGTATTGTTCGTTTGAGATGTATTTTTCTTCGTATAAACGTTCTAGCACATGGTCTCGACGTTTTTTTGCGGCGATAGGATTAGCAATTGGGTTTTGGGTGGATGGTGCTTGAGGTAACCCCGCAATCATAGCCAATTGAGCGAGATCGAGTTCTTTGAGATCTTTGCCATAATATATTTTTGCAGCAGCCCCAACACCATAGGCACGATTGCCTAAGTAAATTTTATTTAAATATAATTCAAGAATTTTTTCCTTGCTTAATTCCCGATCAATTTTGATAGCCAGCATGATTTCATTGAATTTTCGCAAAAACGTTTTTTTTCGATTTAAGAAAAAATTTCTTGCAACCTGCATGGTAATGGTACTGCCGCCCTGAGATTTTGTGCCGGTTTGAACCATCCGAACGGTGGCACGCGCCAATCCTAAAACATCCACACCTGCATGATCAAAAAAGCGTTGGTCTTCCGTTGCAATCAATGCGTGGACAAGCATAGGTGGGATTTCGTCATAGGTCAGAGGAATACGTCTTTTTTCACCATACTCTTGAATCAAGGCGCCATCTTGGGTATATATACGCAAAGGGACTTGTAATTGTACGGTTTTGAGCGAATCTACATTGGGTAGCTGGCTCTCCAGATACAGATAGAGTACCCCCACACAAACAAGTAGCACAAAAAATAAGCTCAATATGGCCCACAGGCCGTTACGCCAAAAATACCCGGTTTTTCTCATGGTTTATCAATGTCACGTCAAATATGATAATAACGTTCTATTATATCGCGATTCGGTGATAATATGCGAATTTTATTCAATATAGGTGAATAAAATTCAAAACGGGGGTTGTGGTAGTGGCCTCCTCGGTTGGGCTGAGGTTGAGGTGGATGAGGAATGATGACTTGGGGATGGGGGGAAAAACCCTGAGAATAGATTCTCAAAAAATGATTGTTGATCTGGGCTTTTAGCAGGAGGTTTACTGCTATGTCGCTTGCTAGCAGGACTAACAGAGGCCTCAGGTTTGGATAGATCTTTCGACTTAGATTTAGTAGATTTGCTGGCGGATGCGCCTTCTTTGGGCGTAGCATTCGCGAGTCTATTTAACGCCTCTTCCTTTAATTGTAAGGATTGTGATTTTTCATCTAAAGAGGCCTTGAAGGCGCACAAAGACGCTTTGTTAACTTGGATGTGATGCGTATCGACTAAATTGTGAATGGTTGTTTGGATATCTTCTGCTTTTGCCTCAGAAGTTAATGATAGGGCTGGAAATAAGTTGTTTTGCAACACCGCTCCAGAACGACAAAGGCCCCACAAATTCCATGCTCGGCGCATAAACCCATACATTTTATAGTCGCTGAGCTGAAAATGCATCGCAACTTCAGTGGCCTGGGATGTTTTCAACAACTTTTGAATATCAGTCACAAATTGAATGAGCTGTGCTTTTAAGGACGCAATTTTATCATCCGCAAAAGGCTCTTTTAAATCCTTAAATGTTCTCACAAGTTCAATATGGCCTAAAACATAATCCAGTAAGGGGCGTCTGGTAGACTCATTGCGGGCTGCTTCTTCAATGCGTTCTTTTAATTCTTGCATCATGTCATCAAAAGGTTTATCCATTAATTCTTGAGCGGTAGAAGGTTTTTCTCGGTATTTTGATACAATGGTTTTGTCATGGTCTAAAATGATTTGATGGTACTGAAGGGTGGAGGTAATCAGAGAGGCAAGTAGATCAGTAACAGATGACATAGCAACTCCTTTGTTTTCACAAGTTGTATTTACTTTCTCCACTATATTGAATTGATGAGGGATACGCAAGAGTGTGTAGTCCTTAGTGATTGTATGATGCAAATTTAAATGATATTTTTATAATAAAATCATAGAAGTTCATATGAGAGAGCAGGGAGTGCTGATTGAAAATAATGGTTAAGTATGTCGCTGTCTTGTCCCTCGTCTTTCCTGTGCAAATGTTTGCAATGGGTTTGGGTGACATTTCGGTTACTTCTTATCTTGATCAGCCTTTTCATGCCGAGATTGAATTAATAGATGTGGGTTCTACTCCATTATCAGATATCAAAGTCAGCTTAGCGCCTATTGAAGAGTATAAAACGATGGGACTTGAGCGTATTAATGCATTGAATTTATTGCAGTTTAAAGTGGTAAGAAATGCACAAGCGAAAGTGGTGATTGAGGTTCTTTCCACTGAAAGAATATCAGAACCTTATATGCAACTTCTGGTGGATTTGGCTTGGGCTAATGGTCAAGATTATCGAGCTTATACCATTTTGCTTGACCCGCCTCATTACAAAATAAACACTGTCAAAAAACAATTGCATCATCTAGAGTCGCGTCAATTTGGAGGGCAAAGCTCAATCAGTAGCCATGAATCAGCCAAACAAACTATGAATCATTCAAAAGGCCAAAAGAGCATATCCGTTGGTGCAAATGTAGAAAAGGAAACGGTATACGGCCCCACCTCAGCAAATGAAACCATTTGGCAAATTGCTCAGCGCTACAAAAGTGATGATACACTTTTACAGCAAATGATTTTAGCGATTGTTGGTACCAATCCTGAAGCATTTACGGAAGGCAATTTGAATGGTTTGAAAAAAGGATCTTATTTAACAATCCCAAACAAAGATCTGGTAAATAAAGTACCCCAGGCACTTTCCAAAACAGAAGTTCTGGCTCATGACAAAGCTTGGCAATCACGACAACCCATAGAGCATACGCTTTTACCACCCTATATCAATAGCACTGCGCCTATGGTGGTGACTCATGAGCAAGAAATATCGCCTCTGGGGTATCCATTAACCCATTCACTGTTGCCGAGTATTTCCTCTCTTATCAAAACAGGTTTAGCAAGTGATTCAAACATTCCCCCGTTGTCTTCTTCATTACTGTCCCATAATGAGGGAGAAGCTATTTCTGCCTACACACAAGATTTAGGTAAAATGGCTAACTCAGAACAGGCAAAAGTAAAAGCAGAGCTTGATTTGGTTGCCAGTGCGATTGCGTCAGTTCGTGAAACAAATGCGCAATTAATTGAACAAGTACGTTCATTACATGCTGAGAATAAGCGATTAAAGCAACAATTAACGCTTCGCCTGCAAATGATTCGCCACTTACAAAAACAAAATCACTTAAATATGGAACGCCAAGGTGTTTTAGGACAGGTGAGTCAGAGTTCATTGCAACATGAAAGCCATCCTGTATGGTTTTTAATTCTTTTCCTCTTGCTGCTTGGTATTGGGGGAGCAGGGGGGTACTGGTTGTTTTGGATGCAGAGAGATGACAGTTTAGAAAAGAATGAAAATGACCAGCCTAATGAGTCCCCCTCTCCCTTTAGCTCTCTACATGAATCCCCAATGCTTCAGTCGCCGCCCATTGAGCCAATTAGTCAAGAATCGCTTGATGAAGAAGCTGACACAGAAGCCGTTTCTCTGGAAATCTCAACCCATAAAAGTAAGCCTTCTATTCCATCGCCAACTACTGAAGAACCCCATGAACCTGAACGTCCTAAATCTGAAAATTTAGTATTTGAAAATCCAGTATCTGAAAGTCCAGTATCTGAAAGTCCAGCATCTGAAAGTCCAGTATCTGAAAATCCAGTATCTGAAAATCCAGTGGCTGAAAATCCAATAGAGGATGAACACCTTTTGGAATTTGAACCTGGATTACTGCCTAAGACAGAGAAAACAGAGGATGAACCTCTGAACATAGAAAATGAAGAACAAGTACTAGAGTTTGACTTCAGTGAAGAGCTGCCATCCACAGAAACAGAAAAAACAGAAACATCCGCTTCAAAAACACCAAAAATGAAAGAAGAGAAGCCTTTGAAGAGCAAGGCGGCATTGGATACACTGCTTCAGCTCGCAAAAACTTACATAGGCATGGAAGACTTAGATTCAGCCAAGCAGTTTTTAACGGAGGTCATGACACACGGCGATAAAACTCAAAAAGAGGAAGCGGCTCGCTTGTTGGATGAGATCAATAAAAAATGATCTTGCCACTGTCCATAGAGTAGACAAATTCTTGTGTTTATTATACATTGCCCTTTTTTAGTAGGAATTTTGAATGCGTATTGCCTTAATGGTTGAATACGATGGTAGCCAGTATCATGGTTGGCAGGCGCAAACAGGTCTTCATACTGTTCAGAACGTGGTAGAACACGCACTCTCTCGGGTAGCAGACGATCAAGTTAGCGTTGTTTGTGCAGGTAGAACAGATACTGGTGTCCATGCCACCAACCAACTCATTCATTTCGATTGTCTATCTGAACGTACGACCCGTGCTTGGATTCACGGAGCCAATACTTTTTTACCAAAAGATGTCTGTGTCAAGTGGGGCAGAGAAATGCCAGATCATTTCCATGCCCGATATTCTGCATTATCTAGGCGGTACCGTTATGTGATCTACAATTCACCGATTAGACCGGCCTTATTGCGATGTAATGTCACCTGGCAATATCGGCCTTTGGATCATCGGTTAATGCATGAATCCAGTCAATTTTTGTTGGGAGAACAAGACTTTACTTCTTTTCGTTCTGTAGAATGTCAGTCGTCAACGCCGATGCGCCATGTCAAGAGCATTAAAGTCATTCGTAATGGTGATTTTATTGTGATTGATATCTGTGCCAATGCTTTCTTGCATCACATGGTTCGAAATATTGCTGGTGTATTGATGGCGGTAGGAGCTGGCCGTAAACCGGTTCCTTGGGTACAAGAAGTCTTGTCTGCAAAAGATAGAAAACTAGGGGCTGAAACGGCACCACCGTATGGCCTATATTTGATAGGCGCAGTTTATCCACAAGAATTCGGGGTGAACCATGAGATGACAGGACCTATGTTTATCTTTGGAGAAAAATAATGAGTTCTATCAGGACGCTTCATACAAGCGTTCGTATCAAAATGTGTGGCATGACTCATAGGCAAGATATTCAGCAGGCGATAGATCTCGGTGTGAATGCATTGGGTGTTATTTTCTATGAAAAAAGTGTTCGTTATCAAAGTATGATGCAAGCCAAAGCATTATTAGATGGTTTGCCGCCTTTTGTGGATGTTGTTGCAGTCCTTGTTAATCCAGAGCCTTTATTTGTTCATCAGCTGATTCAGGATTTGCCGATACAATGTTTGCAATTTCATGGGGATGAATCTCCTCAATTTTGCGATCAATTTGGTTTTCCTTATGTGAAAGCACTACCTGCCACATCTACTGAAGAGATCATGCTTTTTGAAAAAAAATATTCCAATGCTCAGGCATTGTTGTTGGATACGCCCTCTTCTCATCGAGGGGGAAGTGGGTTAACTTTTGATTGGCAAATGATCCCAAAGATGCTCACCAAGCCCCTGATTCTTGCAGGAGGTCTTCATGTGAAGAATGTCAGAGAGGCTATTTCTACGTGCGCACCTTATGCGGTTGATGTGTGTAGTGGCATAGAGGCTTCTGATGGGATCAAAGATCATGATAAAATGAAACAATTTGTTGAAAGTGTTTGGGGGTATAATGACAGCAGATACAGTTCCAGATGAACATGGGCATTTTGGGCCTTATGGGGGGATGTTTGTTGCTGATACCTTGGTTGATGCCCTAAAGCAATTAGAACAAGCTTATTTACAATATCGAACAGATCCTGTTTTTGTTGCAGAATATCAAACAGAGCTACATGATTATGTGGGTAGAGCAACGCCTTTATATCATGCGAGTCGATTGAGTAGAGAGATAGCGGGTGCACAAATCTATTTGAAACGAGAGGATCTCAATCATACGGGCGCCCACAAAATAAACAATACTGTAGGGCAGGCACTACTTGCCAAAAGAATGGGTAAAAAACGCATCATTGCAGAAACCGGTGCAGGCCAACATGGGGTAGCAACAGCGACTGTTGCGGCCAAGCTTGGGCTGACTTGCGTGGTTTATATGGGTGCTGAAGATGTGGCACGCCAGGCAGCTAATGTCTATCGCATGAAGCTTTTAGGCGCTGAAGTTATTCCGGTTCATGGGGGCTCGAAAACATTAAAAGATGCTTTGAACGAAGCCATGCGAGATTGGGTAAGTCATGTTGATGATACTTATTATATCATTGGCACAGTGGCAGGTCCTCACCCTTATCCTCTAATAGTACGAGACTTTCAAGCAATCATAGGGCAAGAGGCTCGTGCACAAATGCTTGAAAAAACGGGCCAATTACCTGATGCATTGGTGGCTTGTGTGGGAGGTGGATCTAATGCGATTGGTTTATTTTATCCTTTT
>DAHWEW010000008.1:0-16246 GCA_027326225.1 Legionellaceae bacterium | reverse complement strand
ATTATTTTTAATGTTTTTAGGAAAGCACTTTTTTCGCAAATGTACTTTAATTCGAAATTTTGTGTAATGATTAAAAGCAATTAATAAACAAGTAACGAGCTATGAGTATGTTGTTTGTCTGCCATCATTCTGAAGTGACTCCCGTGGTCTGACAACAGGGGGACACTTCACACCCGCGGAGCATAACAATATGGAAAATAGCAAAATGAATATTTTAGATTTTAATAAATTCGCTGAACGATTGTGGCTAGGTGCTCGAAGCTAATAGCTCAGAGAAGCCTGAGCTATTACGCGGGATAGAGGTTTTAATCTAGAGGTGGGAATATTTGTGAACCATACTCATACTCGTCGTCTTCAGAATCTTTATGGTTGGTGGCGTTGAGGAATAGGTGTCTATTTTGCCCATACATCATTGATTGATCGGTCGGATGAGCTGCTTGGGCTTGGGGTCTGTTATCCTCAAGTTTGACATAATAAATGGTTTTATCCCAGTTATCTTCATCAGAGGAGCTACTGGGTACGGAGACTGTTTTGCCAGTACCGTCTACCACAATACCTTGATCGCCGTGATCAGCCATATCATATAAATGCGCAATATCTCCATTGGGTCTCGTGTAGTATTGAGCTGGATCCCAACCAGAAGGAACGGCGCCTGGTATTTGGCCCTGGGTCATGTCATAGAGTCTAGGATCCCAATGAGCTTCTTGGTCCATGGCATATTGTGTAGGATCCCAATCAGCAGCAGCCGCAGCCGCTTGTTCTAGGTGAGGTTGTGCATCCTCGTCGACTGTATTTTCGTCAACTGCATCCTCGTCTCCGAAATCATCGGCTCTCATAGGATTGTCGAACATTTCCATTTGATTTTCTTCTTGCATGCCATCTTCGAGCTCGGGAGGAGCATTATTTGCTTTATATCGTCTATATCCCACGACGATTAAGGCAATAACTCCGATGGCCACTAAGACACCTAATCCTACTAAAAGCCCAAGAGCCCAACCACTAGCCATAACATTGCCTTGGCCTCCGTTGTTTTCCAATTGAGGAGGAGCCGGCGGCAGTGGTGGCGGCGGTGGCGGTGGTGGCGGTGGGGCCATTGTAGTCGCAGGCGGCGGTGGTGGCGGAGGAGCCATTGTAGTCGCAGGCGGCGGTGGTGCCATTGTAGTCGCAGGCGGCGGTGGTGGTGGCGGAGGAGCCACTGTAGTCGCAGGCGGCGGTGGTGGCGGTGGAAAAAGACCTCGAGGTAGAGCTGGCCGATGTGATGGAATCAATGTATCTCGATCTGAATTCATGATTATCCTTCAAGTCAATAGAAGGAGAGCATGATAACATATTTTCATGAAATTTTGTTTAATTTTTCCCAACTATGGTTGTTTTTTTTTCATAAATGATTTATTGCATTTTGCTGATTAGCGCTAAAATGAAGTAAAGATTGGGTTAGCAAGCGTTATTGATGAAATATACCTCCAGTTTTACACTGGTTCGAAATATAGAGTTTTTGAATAATTATTTAAATTTCTTTGAATAAAATAAAAACCATTGTCATCATGTTTGTTCTCTTGCCTGCTAAATCGAAACTCCAATAAGAATTTTCAAGGTAATTGAATAGAAAACCAGATCTTTTACCAATTTAATGCAATACCAGAAGGAACTGAGCCAGCAGAGAAGGGACTACCAGTAATTGCTGTTAATGCACCTGTTGTGGAATTGATTGAGTACCCAGAGATATTATTATCAAAGTTATTGGTTACATAACTAAAATTTCCATTTGAACTTATCACAATGTAAAAAGGATTAGTCCCTGCCGCGAAGGGACTACCAGTCATTGCTGTTAATGCACCTGTGATGGAGTTGATTGTGTATCCAGAGATATCACCACCTGCATAATTAGCCACATAAGCAAAGTTTCCATTTGGACTCAGGGCTAATCCATCAGGAGTGTTCCCAGCAGCAAAAGGACTCCCTGTGATTTGTGTTAATGCCCCTGTTATAGAATTGATAGAATATACTGAGATATCGTTACTGTTGTTAGCCACGTAAACAAAATCTCCATTGGAACTCACGGCAATTTTTCTAGGCGAAGTTCCCGCGCTGTAAGGGCTTCCGGCAATTTCTGTTAAAGCCCCCGTTGTAGAATTGATGGTATACCCTGAAACATTACTATCGTCTGTATTGGTCACGTAGGCAAAACGACCATTTGGACTTAGAGCAATATATTCAGGGCTACTTCCGGCCGCAAAAGGACTACCCTGAACTGGTGTTAATGCGCCTGTTCTAGTGTTAATTGAATATGCTGAAATGTTAGCGCCGTTGTTATTAGCCACATACGCAAAATGTCCATTAGAACTAAGCGCGATGCCAGAAGGCACATCTCCTGCAGCGAAAGGACTCCCGGTGATTTCTCTTAATGCGCCTGTTGAAGTGTTTATTGCGAATACTGAGATATTTTGACTACCTGAATTGGTTACATAGGCAAAACTTCCATTTGGGTTTATCGCAATACCAAAAGGATTTGTACCCGCAGGAAAAGGACTACTGCTAATGGTTGATAGGGCACCTGTTGTGGGGTTGATGGAGTATCCCGAGATGTTACTGTCGCCGTAGTTGGCTACATAGGCATAAGGGCGATGACAAATCACTCTCACATTGGTGACATCAGCTTTCACATTCGTGCCAGAAGCATTAACAACCGTACAAGTTAACCCTGTGGGGTGCTGGAATACGGTCACATTGTAACTACCACCGAAAGGAACGGTTGATGAAAAGCTGAACGTAGTGGGCTCAGGAGCAGCAGCAACAGCTAAATTATCTCCACCATTATTTTGCAAAATCAAGCCGCTCGAAGTCAGTCCAGCGGTTAAACCACCGATCACATAACCACTGTTTTTACTGATATAAACGGTCTTTGGTGTAGTGCTGCTCACTGAAAACAAACAATAGCCATTTGAAAGTGGCGTACAATCCACACCTTGATTACCAATGGTATATCCAGGCGTATTCGTTTTGATGCCAGCATAGGGATATTGCTGATGAGGTGCGGTTGTCGAGATATTTAAATTTAATGCCGACACATTATAATCTTGACACGACACAGGCGCGTTGGCATTCAGACATAATGTGATACTAACAAGAGCAGGAGCCCCTGTTGTCGTGACCTGAAAGAGAGAACCTGAATTTGAAAAGACCACTGAGCAGAATAACAGGGTAAATAAAGCGCTTAGCGTGATGAAAATCCTTTTCATTTGATTATCCTTTAATTTAGGTCACTGACTTTTGATCTGGGCTGACCTTTTTTATAAAAGGCAATCAGATGAACCTAAATTCTATGGTAGAAAAAATGATCTGGTCAAGACAAATGATCATCTGAGCAGCATTCATCACCAATGCCCAATATTTGGTGCAGATGCCCATGGTTCTTGTTTTGGTAAAGCCTCCCCTTTTTGCAACAGTTCAATGGATATATGGTCAGGGGATCGGATAAAAGCCATATACCCATCTCGAGGTGGTCTGTTAATGGGAACTCCTGCCTCTTTTAAGCGCTGACAGGTTTCGTAAATATTATCTACAGCATAGGCCAGATGGCCGAAATGGCGTCCTTCGGGATAGGTTTGGGCGTCCCAATTGTAAGTCAATTCAAGCATTGGTCCCTGGGAGCTTTGAACTTGATTTAAATCATCGGGGGCGGCTAAAAATATCAGAGTAAATCGTCCTTGCTCATGTTCGGTTCGTTTTATTTCAACCAATCCCAATTTATTACAATAAAAATCAAGAGATTCATCAATGTTAGAAATTCTAACCATGGTGTGTAAATAGTGCATCAAAGTCCTCTCCAAAAAATGTACGCTAAGCGCTCTTAAAATACCCTAACAAACAGATTGGAAGAATACAGAGCATAAAGCGCGGTACATAGGCAGTTTGTTATATTTCATTTAAAAACATTAAGTTATATTCAAATTTTGTGACCATCTCTCAGGGGTAGTCCACATCATCCATAGTGTTCATCTTTCTCTAAAGTTCTATGCGCATATAAAAACGCCATGATACAGGATGCTTTGCGTGAGAAGCCATCGCTTCCACGGCTTGTCAAAATGATGGGCACGCGAGCCCCTAATACGATTCCAGCGGCTTCAATGCCAGAAAGATAGGTCATTTGTTTGTATAACATATTTCCTGATTCAACATCAGGAACGACTAAGATATCAGCTTTTCCTGCAACTGGTGAATGGATGCCTTTTTCAAGTGCGGATTGTAAAGAGATAGCATTATCAAAGGCCAATGGACCATCTAAAATGCCACCCGTAATTTGTCCTCGCTCAGCCATTTTACATAATGCCGTAGCATCAAGCGTCGAGGGTATTCTTTCATTGACTGTTTCAATGGCAGATAGTATAGCAACCTTGGGTGTGCCTAAACCCAAAGCTTGAAAAAGATCAATCGCATTTTGCACGATATCGCATTTCTCTTTTAAATTGGGAAAGAGATTGATGGCCGCATCAGTCAAAAAAATAGGCTTAGGGTAACTAGGAGCCTCCAGAGCAAAAACATGGCTCATTCTTCGTCCGGTACGTAAGCCCTTTTCTTTATCAAGAATCGGTTTCATCAATTCATCGGTATGAATTTTTCCCTTCATGATGGCTTCAATTTGAAGGTTATGAACCATTTGGACAGCTGTTTCTGCCGCTTCTTGGCTGTGTTTGGTGGGAACAATTTCATAAGCATCAAGATTGATATGAGCCTCTTTTGCTGCCTCCATGATTTTTTGAGGGGGGCCAATTAAAATGGGGATGATAAAGCCTTCTTCAGCACTTGCAATGGCCCCTTGTAAAGAAAGCACATCAACAGGATGAACAACTCCAGTTTTCAGGGGGGGTAAGTGTTTTTTTGTCGCGATTAAGTCTTGATACCAAGGGTTTTGGGCGTGTTTCAACTCGGTTTCAGGCGATTTCACCCATTTTCTTTTGATTTTATGGGTCGGTGCAATCACGGTGATAAGACCTTCAATGAGCGTTTGTCCGCTTTGATTGACACAATGACAGTCTAGGGTGATTTGATGGTGTTTGGGTATTTTATGACTGACGGTGACGGTGACTGTCACTTCGTCACCTAAGCTCATTGGATGTTTATGGTGTAAAGCTTGTTCTAGATAAAGAGTCCCAGGACCAGGAAGCTCCGTACTTAATAGAGTGGATAAAAGCGATGGCCCCCACATGCCTTGAGCGATTATTTTATGAAACAGTTCATTTTTAGTATATTTAGCATCCACATGAAGCGGATTTAAGTCTCTGCATATGACAGCAAAGTGCTCTAAGTCTTTTTCTGTTAACATTCGTGTGAGACTTGCTGAATCACCAATCCTTATTTCATCGAACGTTCGATTTTCAATATCATTCATGTGGGTGGTCTTTTGTGTGTGGTTAGAGGTCATCGATTCCTTTTGTTAGGAATAACTCATTCTATCTCATGATCCTTTTCTAACGCTAGATAAGTATTTTTTCAATGAATGTTCCATTACACAGGTGACATCCGCTTGTCGCTTTCAGGTGCTTTGGTAGAATAAAAAGATGAAAGGATAATACCTAATCCTGCGGTGAGGGTCAGGCAGAGGGCAAATCGCAACAGATCCAGAGCACCATCATCTCTCTTTAACAAAGAGATAGCAAAAAGCATCAATCCTGCCAACAAAGTTGCTTGTTGCAAAGTGTTTGATCGGCCGCTAAAAAAACCCAACATGCTTTGTGATCGTAGAGGAATCGGTTGAAACAGCAGAGGTCTTGAATCCGGATGTGTGCTGTGCGCGACAATCAAATTGACATTATCATCGCTAAAGTTAGGGTTATATGCTTGATCTTTTTCTAAATCATACAAGCTTTCTGATTTGGTAAATCTTGCATAAGGGCTGGGACATTTTGATGCTATTTTTACTGTAACGAGATGTCTTAAGTGGGCCTCAATACCATCCTCAGGGATAGTCAAAGGTTGCGGACCAAATACATTGGGTTGCAAAAGCACCCATGGATCGTAATATAGTGCTTCATTCGTACTTGTATCACTAAAACGCATCAGAAAATGTGGCCAAGCCATCATACTGATAATATCTATTTTAAGAGAAGGGAGATTATTTTGGATGCGTGGATCATGGGCAAGTTTGAACGCTAAAGCACTTAAAGAAACACAATTGACAACGTTAATGTTTTCTTCAATATACGCGCCTGCTTCGCAAAACATGGTTGTGATTTCTTCCTGAGTACAATGCGTTGCCAAAGAGTATTCTTTGTGAAGCTTTAGCCGCTCTTTAGAAAAATAATATCCGCCATCTTTTGTTAAAATATGCAGGTAATTTAGATACAAGATATTATTAAATTTCTCCAATTTAGGGAATATAGCTTCCCTATCTCTCTGGCTGAGTGAATCATCCTCTCCATTCCATAGTTTCAATTTTTTCGTATTAATTTGTTCGTGGAGTTTTAAAATGAGTTTTCTTAAGTTCATTCCTGATATTTTCCAGGGCTTAGTGTTTGATAATAATACATCAAGATTCGTTATTATACCACATGATTTTCAATGCATGATATTGAATCAAGGATTCCTTTCTTGAATAAGCTTACGCAAAAAAGCCATTTTTTCAGTGATTTTAATTTCTAAGCCGCGATTGGTTGGTTGATACCAACGGGGCTCTTCCATGCCATCAGGAAAATAATCAACCCCTGCTGCAAAACCATGTGGCTCATCATGTGCATAACGATATTCTTTTCCATGTCCTAATTGCTTCATGAGGGTGGTCGGTGCATTGCGTAGATGCAGAGGAACTTCCCGAGATTTATCTTGGTTTACAAACGCTTTGGCTTTGTTATAGGCCATATATCCTGCATTACTTTTCGGTGCGATTGCCAAATAGATGAGGGCTTCTGCTAAGGCCAGCTCTCCTTCTGGAGATCCCAACCTATCATAAGCAAGGGCTGCTTCATTGACGATTTGTTGCGCTCTTGGATCGGCAAGGCCTATGTCTTCCCAAGCCATTCTGACAATCCGTCTTGCAAGATAAGCAGGATCAGCACCTCCATCTATCATGCGACAGAACCAATATAAAGCCGCATCTGGGTTTGAGCCCCGTACGGACTTGTGTAAAGCTGAAATTTGATCGTAAAAACAATCCCCGGATTTATCAAAGCGCCGTGTTTGGATGGTTAATATCGATTGGAGTGCTTCAACGGTCATCTGTGTGATTTTTTGATGTTTGGCAAACGCTTCAATTTGTTCCACGGTGTTTAATAGGCGTCTTGCATCACCATCCGCGAAGTCAATGAGTAAGTGTGTTGCATCATCAGCAAATTGCAACTCAAGCTGTCTTTTTTCTAGAGCAAGATACAATAACTGACGTAAGTCTTCGTGCGTTAAAGGATGCAACACATATACTTGTGCTCGAGAGAGTAATGCTTTATTGATTTCAAAAGAAGGATTTTCAGTGGTAGCACCCATCAATGTGATCAAGCCTGATTCTGTATAAGGCAGTAATGCATCTTGCTGTGCTTTATTGAAGCGATGAATTTCATCGATAAATAAGAGGGTATTGAGTTGCTTTGATTGATTCAATGCGGCTAAATCCATGGCGGCACGGATGTCTTTTACCCCTGAAAACACGGCAGATAGAGCAATCCATTCATACTGAAAAAGAGTTGCTGCCAATCGTGCTAGGCTTGTTTTTCCAACGCCAGGTGGTCCCCATAAGATCATGGAATGTAATTTTGCTTTTTCAAACGCAACACGGAGTGGCTTACCAGGACCAAGTAAATGCTGTTGTCCTATCATTTCAGAAAGTTGAGTCGGCCTCAGCAATTCTGCCAGTGGTGTTGTATCATCTGTGTTCATTGTCATACATATTCAGCGCAAAGCTTAAGTTGGTCCTTGCCAGTATAGCACACCAGCTTGATGCTATAATGATAATAATTCAGCCTAAATCGTCTACATGGAAACAAGGCGTGGATGATAAGCTGAATATGTCAACACACCCCAATATATTCATTTTCTAGGAGCGATCATGTGTAACATATATAAGACATGGATGAGTGCCATACTCACCTTGGGTATTATAGGAAGTGGTTGGGCCGACCAAGCTTGTTTACCCATTGCCCGAGAATGTATGAAGCTAGGATATGTGAAAGGCGGGTATAAGGAACACAAGGGATTAGTAATGGATTGCATTATTCCAATCCTGAAAAATAAAAAAACAATTCCTAATGTGACTTTTAGTACAACTGTGCGACAACAATGTCAACTTGAGATCGCTCAAAAATTGAATAAAAGTCAGTGACCGAGCCCCTCCAATTTTTATTGGAGGGAGTCGCTTTGCCTAGTGATTAATATGACTAAGCTTTCCGAAAAAACAGAGGCATATAAAAATACGCTTTGTACATGAATATAAGGTCTGGCAACACATCTTAGTCGAATGGAGTCTTTGGGGGGCATAACGGCGCTTGATCAAGAGCCCTTTCTCCTGTGACTTGATCTACGAAGAACTTATAGCGATTCTGGGCAGATGCAGAGGACATTTTCTCACTTGTTTCAATAGGTGCAAATGATGCAGCTAGGCCAGGCTTTGGCAGAGCACCCTCTGTAGCCACATCACTTGCAAAGAGAGGTCTATCATCCATCGGGACTGGTGTTTCATCCGCATTATCCAGCTCTTCGGGTATGGTCTTAGCGGGGGCGTTCTTTCTTAAATATCTGCCCTGATCATCTTGTTGACAATCTTTCAAAGAACGAGGGAGCTTGAGCCCTTTGTCTAAGTGTTCTTTGACTAGCTTTGTCAATTCAAGAGCGGCATCTTCCTGTGTAAGGAAACGTCTTGCTCCTAATGAAATGAGTGGCTGACAACCCAATCGCCAAGGGGATGATTTATGATCTCTGTCAAAAGACACCCCTTGAAAGATAGAAGTGGTTGGTCCCTGCTGCAACGCTTCATTTCTTTGTGCTTTGTCCACACGTAAATATCGCCCTTGATCATCCTTTGAGCACCCTATGAGTGAACGCGGTAGCTTAAGGCCGGCGGCAAGATGTGCCGATATCCGTTTGGTTAGCTCGCATACGGCGCCTTCTTCTGTTGGAAAATACTCTCCAAATTGAGCAGTAAGGGGTTTACAATGTATTTTCCATGGATTTATTTTATTTGCCAGTACAAAAGTGACGCCCTGAAAGAGTGATGTTTTGGGTTCAAGTAAACATTCAATCGCACTATCCATTTTCTCACGTAAAAACCTGCCTTGTTCATCTTTTTTACATCGTTGTAGGGAAGAGGGTAGGTCACTAGATTCAGCCACCAACGCTTTCAATTTATTCGCTGCCTCCTCTTCTGTGGCAAATAACAACCCTTTTTTCGGTGTTAATGGATAACAGATTAACATCCAAGGGGTTAACTTACGGAGGATATTAAAGGAAACACCCTGGTATACTGAATGGGTCGGCTCTAACAACAGCTTCAAATTTCTTTCAGATTTATTGATTCTTAAGTACCTTCCTGTCTCATCCTGCTGACAACCTTTTAAAGAACGTGGTAACTCATTGCCCGCATCAAGATACGCTTTGACCTTCTTTTTTAAAGTATCTGCCGCTTCTGCCTCAGTTGGAAAATACCGATCGAGAGGTATCACAGGAACACATCTTAATCGCCATGGATTTTGTGTATTAGAAGGTTTAAAACTAATACCTTGGTAAGGGGATGTGTGTTGGGCTGACTCCTCATCTGAGGCTTTTTCTTCTTCTTTTTTTCGCAAATATCGGCCGTTAGAATCTTTTTGACAACCCGTTAAAGAAGGTGGCAACGCCAGGTCTTCATCAAGCTCCTGTTCAATCAGCTGTACTAATGCATCTGCAGCTTCTTCTTGACTGACAAAAAATAAGCCTTCTTTGGGGGTAAATGGCTTACAATTCAATCGCCAAGGTGTTGATTTATGGGCGAGATTAAGGGTTACGCCTTGATAGAGGGGGGTCGCTAAAGTCAACAGCATGGCTTCGTCTTTACCAACCTTATGTTTTTTTAAATATCTGCCTTGCTCATCTTGTTGACAACCTTTCAAAGAGCGTGGCAATTCACTGTCTCCTGAACAATGTTCCGTGACAAGCTTTGTTAATGTCATTGCCGCTTCCTCTGGGGTAGCAAAATTGATGCCATTTTGGGGCGTGAGCGGTTGACAGGTTAAATTCCATGGCAATGTTTTGTTGCCCATGTTTAGAGAGACACCATGAAAAGGCGAATCAGTTGAGCCTGTCATCAGATCTAGACTTTGGGCAAATGTCTTGGCCCGCAAATATCTTCCGTCTGCATCCTTTTCACATTTTTGCAAAGAAAGGGGTAATGTTTTCCCTTGTTTCAGATGAGTCTCGACTAAACTTATTAATTTGTCCGCAGCCTCTTCTTCCGATTTAAAAGAAAGCCTATAGGGAAGGAGAGAACTCGATAATTGCCATGGATTTGATCTATTCAACTTTTGAAAGGTAACGCCATGGAATCTTGAGTGCTTTTCTTCAAGATCATCTTCAGCTTGACGCGTTCGTTTCACGTCTGGAGATTCTAAATCATCGTCTGGTTTAGAAGGTGTTTGGTTAAACAAAATACGGTATAGTATCTCGCTTAGAATAGTAGTGAGGAACTGGGATGGGATATCCAAGTGATGTAACGGACGCTGACTGGGCATTGATAGAAAAATATTTTGAGCGCACCAATAAGCGTGGCGCTGTATCAGAACATGACAAAAGAGCCATTGTTAATGCAATTTTATACGTGACGCGAGGAGGCATACAATGGAGAATGATGCCTTCTGACTTTCCACCTTGGGGTACGGTATATGATCACTACCGTAACTGGTGCATGCGAGGAGTATGGCAAAAGGTCTTGGATGACTTAACAGAGCTTCATCGCAAGAAAGTGGGGCGAAATGAAAAGCCCTCGTATGGCATAATTGATTCACAAAGCACCAAAACACAGTATGCAAGTGAAGAGCGCGGCTATGACGGTGGAAAAAAAAATCAAAGGTCGAAAAAGGCACATTGTTGTTGATATTCTTGGCAACTTGCTTCATGTGAAGGTTCATGCGGCAAACATTCATGATACCAAGGCTGCGGGTGACGTTTTTGATGCTGTGAGCAAGAAATATCCATCAATACAGGCATTTTCTGCTGATGCTGGATATCGGGGAACCGCTGTTGATCATGTAGATAACAAAATGCGGTTAAAACTACACATTTCCGAACGAATAACCGATACATTTGCTATATTGCCAAAGAGATGGATTGTTGAAAGAACGTTTGCGTGGCTTGGTAATTTTAGACGTCTTTCTAAAGATTTTGAGGTACTAACGGAGCGTGCGGAAAATTTTATCAGAATTGCAATGATGAAAATCACTCTGGGCGCGATTGCTAATGTTTAACCAAACGGCTTCTTACTATACAAAAATAAATGGCTCCTCTGTTTTTAAAAATAATGACGAGTCGATTTCTATTTGCTATTGTTGCACGGCCACCTAAAATATAAGTAAACACTGGGGAGTTCATTATGTGTGGGATCATGGGAGCTGTATCACATCGCGATATCAGCAAGGTGTTATTAGAAGGTTTGCGCCGGTTAGAATATCGTGGTTATGACTCTGCAGGTATTGCTGTTATTGATGGTCGTGCTCATCTGAAGCGGTTGCGAATTCAGGGTAAAGTTCAAGCTTTAGCTGATGCGATGACAGAAACTTCTGTTGCAGGGCACACTGGCATTGCACATACGCGCTGGGCAACCCATGGGAAACCTTGTGAAGCCAATGCTCATCCACACCTTTCTAATGGTGAAGTGGCCGTGGTTCATAATGGCATCATTGAAAATCACGAAGAACTTCGTCATTACCTGAAAGAATTGGGCTATGTATTCACCTCAGAAACAGACACAGAAGTAGCAGCACATCTCATCCATTATCATTACCAACAAGACAAATCTTTATTACATGCCGTGCAAGCCACAGCAGCACAAATGGAAGGCGCTTTTTCTTTGGGTGTCATCCATCAACAACATCCCAATGAGTTGGTGGCGATTCGTAAAGGCAGTCCATTGGTCATTGGTCTTGGCATTGATGAGCATTTTATTGCATCCGATGCGCTTGCATTGCGTTCTTTTGCCCAATCGGTCATTTATTTAGAGGAAGGCGATAGTGCCTTTTTGACGGCAAAATGTGTGGAACTATTTGATGTGCATAACACACGCGTCACGCGCCAGGCCATTCCTTTAAATGATGATGGTCAATCTGTGAGCAAAGGGCCTTATCGTCACTTCATGTTAAAAGAAATATTTGAACAAACCAAAGTGATTGCTGATACCTTAGAAGGGCGTATCACGAGTTTGGAGGTGTTGCGAGCAAGCTTTGGTGAGCGAGCCAGTGCTATTTTTCCAGAAGTAAAACAAATTCATATTGTTGCCTGTGGCACGAGTTATCATGCAGGTATGGTTGCTAAGTATTGGCTCGAGTCTTTGGCGGGCATTCCTACGCAAGTAGAGATAGCCAGCGAGTACCGCTATCGCGATGTGGTGGTGGGAGATCAAGTTTTATTTATTGCCGTCTCTCAATCTGGAGAAACGGCAGATACGCTCGCGGCTTTATTTAAAGCCCGAAAGATGAATTATTTATCTAGCCTTGCGATTTGTAATGTGGCGACCAGTAGCTTAGTCCGTGAGTCAGAGTGTGTGTTTTTAACCAGAGCAGGCATTGAGATTGGAGTGGCTTCAACCAAAGCATTCACGACCCAGTTGGCTGCTTTTTTGATGCTGGCTGCCGCTTTCTGTCACGATAGCCGCGCTGAAGAGGTATTGACAGAGTTGCAACAATTACCCGCTTTATGTGAGCGATTCTTAAAAATCAATCCCAGCATCGAAACGTTGGCCACACGATTTGTCAATAAAGCCCATGCTTTGTTCCTAGGACGAGGTGTGCAATATCCAGTGGCCCTGGAGGGTGCTTTAAAATTAAAAGAAATCTCTTATATTCATGCAGAAGCCTATCCCGCAGGAGAATTAAAACATGGCCCACTTGCCTTGGTGGATAGTGATATGCCTGTGGTTGCTGTGGCTCCCAATGATGAGCTACTGGATAAATTAAAATCGAATTTACATGAAGTCAGCGCTCGCGGAGGGCAGCTATTTGTGTTTGTTGATGATGCAGAAGTCTGGCCTGATAACGGCGCCTATTTAATTAAGGTGCCCAGCTGTGGCCATTGGATAGCCCCCATTGTATACACTATTCCTTTGCAATTATTGGCCTACCATGTGGCTGTAGCGAAAGGGACGGATGTTGATCAACCTCGGAATCTTGCGAAATCGGTCACGGTTGAATAGGGGCTTCTTTCTCCTCATATCATTGCTCTCATTCACAAAAAATTCAAAATATGATATTTTGTTTCTTTTTTTTGCAATTTTACTGATGAAGAACACTTTTTTTGAATATTTGCTGCTCTTTTTTATGCTGAGTTCAGCCAGCTATGCTGAATCGTCCGCACAAGAGCTCACTTTTGTGCATGACATGGCCCATACCTTTGATCATATTGCAGAAAACCCAATGATTTGGCCCGGAAAATAACTCTTTCATTCCCAGAAGAAGATAATGGTTAAATGATAAGAAATAGAGATATAATGAGCACGTTTTTTTTTAGTTTTACGGGGATCTGAATGACAAAAGAGTTGTTATCGATAGCGGCAACCATTGCTAAGGAACTCAAGGTTAAAGTTCCGCAGGTTGAAGTGGCTATTCGCCTTCTGGATGAGGGGGCAACGGTTCCTTTCATTGCACGATATCGTAAAGAGGCAACTGCAGGGCTTGATGATACTGCTTTACGTCTTTTGCAAGAACGGTTGCATTATCTTCGTGAATTAGAAGAACGCCGAGGTGTTGTTTTACAATCCATTCGCGACCAAGAATTACTCACTCCAGCATTAGAACAAGCCATCTTAACTGCTGACACCAAAACGCGTCTTGAGGACTTATATCTTCCCTATCGACCCAAACGTCGAACCAAAGCCCACTTAGCAAAAGAGGCGGGACTTTTACCTTTGGCTACAGCCTTGTGGCAAGATAAAACGGTTGTTCCTGAAGAATATGCTAAGTCTTTTATCAATAATGAGGCAGGGATTACAAGCATTGACGAGGCTTTAGAAGGCGCACGTCAAATCCTCATGGAGCAATTTGCAGAAGATGCAGAGCTCTTAAATGAACTACGTCAATATTTATGGCAGCATGGCGTTTTGACTTCAGAGAAAGTCAAGAATGATGCAAAAGATAAAAAAGGAATGGCGAATAAGTTTTCGGATTATTTTGCCTACCAAGAGCCGATTCATAAAATCCCCTCTCATCGAGGGCTTGCGCTGTTTCGAGGACGCAGGGAAGGGGTTTTAAAGTTGGCCCTGACCTTACCTCAGGATGTTTCATTTGGTGAAGAGCGCATTGCTTCGCACTTTCAGATCAGAAGAGAGGACTATCCGGCAGATAGTTGGTTGATGGAAACGGTGCGATTGACCTGGAAGGTAAAATTATTCGCCAAATTAGAGTTGGAATTGTTGAGTCGTTTACGCGAATCTGCTGATGAAGAGGCCATTCGTGTGTTTACTTGCAATTTAAAAGATTTGTTGCTGGCAGCGCCTGCCGGGCCAAAAATCACCATTGGGTTAGATCCAGGGATTCGAACAGGCGTGAAAGTGGTCGTGGTTGATGTGACGGGCCAATTGCTCGACTACACTACGGTTTTTCCTTTTTCGCCACAAAATGAATGGCATCAAACGATTGCAACTTTAGCCAAGTTGGCAGCAAAGCATCACGTCAATCTCATCAGTATTGGTAATGGAACAGGTTCGCGTGAAACAGAGCGGCTAGTGGCTGACATGATTAAAATGTATCCTGACTTGCATTTAACAAAAGTGATGGTCAGTGAAGCCGGAGCTTCTGTGTATTCTGCATCAGAATTAGCTGCTCATGAATTTCCTGATTTGGATGTGTCATTGCGAGGTGCAGTCTCTATCGCCAGACGTTTGCAAGATCCTTTGGCAGAGTTGGTCAAGATTGAGCCTAAGTCCATTGGAGTTGGACAATATCAACATGATGTGAATCAGGCTAGATTGGCTCGGAGTTTGCAGGGTGTGGTCGAAGATTGTGTGAATGCGGTTGGTGTTGATGTGAACACAGCCTCTGTTTCTCTATTAACCCACATCTCAGGACTGAATGAATCGCTTGCTAAGAATTTAGTTGAGTATCGTAGTCAGCATGGGGCTTTCCAAAATCGTGAACAATTAAAAAATGTCAATCGTATGGGGGAAAAAGCGTTTCAACAAGCGGCTGGATTTTTGCGGATCATGAATGGAGAAAACCCTTTAGATGCCTCAGGTGTGCATCCAGAGTCTTATCCTTTGGTTGAGAAGATATTGGCTGATCAGCAAGTGGATATTCGACGAGCGATTGGTAATCGAGAATTATTACAAGGCATTAACCGCGCAGATTATGTGGATGAGCAATATGGTTTACCCACGGTGTGTGATATTTTACAAGAGTTAGAAAAACCAGGGCGTGATCCGCGTCCTCAATTTAAAACGGCGACGTTTAAAGAAGGAATAGAAGACATCAGTCACTTACAAGAGGGCATGATTCTTGAAGGTGTCGTCAGCAATGTGACCAATTTCGGTGCTTTTGTTGACATTGGCGTGCACCAAGACGGCTTGGTACATATTTCTTCCTTAACCCATCGGTTTATTAAAGATCCGCATCAAATTGTCAAAGCGGGTGATATTGTCACTGTAAAGGTGGTAGAAATCGATCTCACTCGCCGACGAATTGGACTTAGCATGCGTCTTGATGAGAAGCAAGCACCCGTCCCTTCAAAAAGGATAGAAAAGCCACAAATCGTGCCTAAAACCAAGTCCTCATCTAAGCATCAACAGCACAAAAAAATAGAGCCGAAACAAAAATCTTCTGCGACTCCCAAAACAAGCATATTTAATACCGCTATGGCTGATGCTTTATCTAAACTGAAACGGAGTAAGTAATGACTTTGAACAATAGTGAAGTCACTATCCAAACCTTGGCCATGCCGCAAGATACAAATGCCAATGGCGATATTTTCGGTGGCTGGTTGGTTTCTCAAATGGATTTGGCAGCAGGTGTATTGGCTAAGAAAATATCCAAGGGACGCGCGGCCACTATCTCAATTCATTCCATGACGTTTTTAAAGCCTGTTCATGTAG
>DAHWEW010000089.1:0-7526 GCA_027326225.1 Legionellaceae bacterium | reverse complement strand
ATAGAGGCAGCATTATAAGATTTATCTCCATCAAGATGGGGATGACCAATAATGATATGGCAATGATTGGTGAAGGCGATAATGGTATCTAAAGCCATTTCGATTTGTTGATAAAATTCTTCGCGAAACAGGAGATCTTCTGGTGGATATCCAGTCAACGCAAGTTCAGGAAAGATAATGGCATCATGTGTATGCTGGTGGGCTTGAATGATGTCCATTATTTTGGCGGTGTTGGCAGCTATGGCACCTACCGTGGGATTGATTTGGGCCATAAGTACTGTCAGAGGTTCTAGCATTCTGTTTTCATTTTAGTAAGCAATGGATATCATATTTTATAGTATACTGACGTTTGTCACAATTTTAGAGGAGCAGAAGGCATGCCTAATTTTAAAGAAGCTATTTTAGCAGGTATTCCTGAATCCCTTCCTGATGTAAAACCATATGATTTATCGATTAACCATGCCCCCAAACGGAAAGATTGCTTGAACTTGGATGAAAAAAAACTAGCTATTGCGAATGCTTTGCGTTATTTCAAAGCCATCCATCATCCTCTCCTAGCAGAAGAATTTGCTGCAGAGCTGAATCAGTATGGTCGGATTTATATGTATCGTTTTCGACCGGATTATCCGATGTATGCGCGTCCTATTGATGAATATCCTTATCAATGTCAACAAGCAGGGGCTATCATGGTGATGTTACAAAATAATTTGGATCCATTGGTCGCTCAACATCCTCATGAATTAATCACCTATGGTGGTAATGGCGCTGTTTTTCAAAATTGGGCGCAATATTTGTTAACAATGCAATATCTAGCGAACATGAAAGAGGATGAAACCTTGGTCTTATATTCAGGACATCCTCTCGGACTTTTTCCCTCACATAAAAATGCACCTCGAGTGGTGATTTCGAATGGTATGATGATTCCTAATTATTCAAAACCAGATGATTGGGAACGCTTTAATGCGCTTGGCGTGACTCAATACGGTCAGATGACGGCTGGATCATTTATGTATATTGGTCCACAAGGGATTGTTCATGGGACCACCATCACACTTTTAAATGCGATTCGCAAAGAGAAACCGAAAAGTTCTGACTCTCATCCCACAATTTTTGTTTCATCAGGTCTTGGAGGCATGTCCGGTGCACAAGCAAAAGCTGCAGTCATTGCAGGTGCAATCGCAGTTATTGCTGAAATAAATCCCATGGCAGTTACCAAACGCCTGAATCAAGGATGGGTCGATGAAGTATTTACCTCTCTTGATGAATTAAGCAACAGACTGAAGTTGGCAATAAGCCAGAAAGAAGCAGTTTCACTTGCCTATCTTGGTAACGTGGTTGATTTATGGGAAGACTTAGTGGCACGAGATGTCTTTGTAGCCATAGGATCTGATCAGACCTCGCTGCATAATCCTTGGGCAGGAGGCTATTATCCCGTTGATCTTTCATTCGATGAGTCGCAACAGTTAATGGTTGACGAACCAGAAAAATTTAAGCAGGCTGTAGAGGCCTCATTGATTCGTCAAGTCAATGCGATTAATCAAATGACAGCTCGGGGAATGTATTTTTTTGATTATGGAAATGCATTTTTACTCGAGGCCAGCCGATGTGGTGCCGACATCTTAAATCCTGATGGTCATTTCAAATATCCTTCATATGTTCAAGACATCATGGGACCTCTTTGTTTTGATTATGGTTTTGGGCCATTTCGTTGGGTTTGTACATCAGGCTTAGCAAAAGATTTGGATCTCACTGATGAATTGGCAACACAAGTTTTAGAATCTTTATTGGCGAATGCGCCATCTGAAATAGCGCAGCAATTATCAGATAATATTCATTGGATTAAAGCCGCACGCGATAAGCAATTGGTGGTAGGTAGTCAAGCAAGAATTTTATATGCAGATGCGGAGGGCCGAATTCAAATTGCGCAAGCATTCAATGAAGCGATTAAGTGCGGTAAAATTTCAGCACCCATAGTGATTGGTCGTGATCATCATGATGTTTCTGGCACAGATTCACCTTATCGTGAAACATCCAATATTTATGATGGGTCACAATTTACAGCAGATATGTCTGTACAAAATGTCATAGGTGATGCAAGCCGTGGTGCTACATGGGTATCTATCCACAATGGAGGTGGTGTTGGCTGGGGAGAGGTGATCAATGGTGGATTTGGTTTGGTTTTAGATGGTACAACAGAGGCTCATATGCGGCTTAAATCGATGTTATTTTGGGATGTGAACAATGGTATTGCTCGCAGGAGCTGGGCCAGAAATACAGGGGCAAGATTTGCTATTGAAAGAGCGATGGAGAAAGAGCCAAGACTTAAAGTCACTTTGCCCCATCTTGTCAGTCAGAACATCCTCGATAACCTGAAATGTTGAAATCAGCACTGGAGCAGATGAGTCGGGTATTTCCTATGACCGTTTTGGTGCGTGGGCAAGAATATCAGGAGAAAGGACATGTGCTAAATGTTCGATTGAGTGATGGGCTTATCAAAGCTCGGATCAAAGGCAGTTCGAGCCAAATATACGATTTACATATGGATCTGAAAATTTGGCCTAAAACGCCCTCCCGCTGCAGCTGCAAACAACAGATCAATTGTAAGCATGCAGCGGCAATTTTATTTGAATTAAAAGCCCGAGAAAATCCACACTATATCAAAACTCCTGTATTGATGCCGCAACAAACATGGCGCATGGGGCCTGTTGATGCTTCAGAAGAAGAGGTGATTGATGCAGAAAGTGCTTCATGGTATTCAGAAGCCACGGAAAGTCGCCATGAATTTTTTTCTTATCAACTCGGTATTATGATCGAAAACAAAGCAGTGAATATCGTACCTTTGGTGGCTGATTTGATAAGAAGACTCCCCGAAGATTCATTGGAGCATTTACCCGAACACCAAACCGTTAATCTTCCCATCGCCCAAGGAAAAGTGCTGCAAATATCCATAGGACGGATCAAACCTTTGCTTCGGTTGTTATTCCAATTTTGGAGCCGTACAAAGCATCAAGAAACGTCAATACTTTTGAATCGATATCAATTGATGTTGATAGAAGAGGCAGAACTTGCTATTTCTAAAAATAAAGCCCGATGGATAGCAACGGAAGATCTCCAAAAAGCATTACAACAACTCACAAAACGTTCAACACTGCCGATGGTTCCAGTACCTAATGGCTTAAAGACGGAGTTGCGTGATTATCAACAACAAGGATTAAACTGGTTACAATTTTTGCGCACGCTCTCCTTTGGTGGGGTACTGGCAGATGACATGGGTTTAGGTAAAACAGTACAAACATTGGCTCATTTACAATACGAAAAAGAGCAAGGACGACTACAGAGAGCAAGTCTTATTGTAGCCCCCACCAGCGTTGTATGGAACTGGTATGATGAAGCCAAGCGATTTACTCCAGATCTCAAGGTGCTTGTTTTTCATGGGCAAGAACGACATCGTGATGCATTTAATGATTATGATTTGGTTATTTCAACCTATGGTTTGATCCAGCGTGATAAAAAACGGTTTTTAGACTATTCTTTTTACTATCTGATTTTAGATGAAGCTCAATCGATTAAGAATACACGGACTAAAACCACCCAGATTGTGCAACAGCTTGTGGGTCAACATCGTCTCTGTTTGACAGGTACACCGCTTGAAAACCATCTGGGCGAGCTTTGGTCATTGTTTCACTTTTTAATGCCAGGCTTATTAGGAGATACACGACAATTTCGTCAGTTTTTCAGGATTCCTATTGAAAAAAATGCCGATGTTTCTCGACGTGAATTATTAGTCAGACGAGTCAACCCCTTTATATTACGCCGTACTAAAAACCAAGTGGCTCGAGAATTGCCCGAAAAAACAGAAATCGTTTTGATGCTTGAATTGTCTGGTGCACAACGAGATCTTTATGAGGCTATTCGTATGACAATGGAGAAAAAGGTACGTGATGCCATTGCCAAACAAGGGTTGGGCAAAAGTCATATTCTATTGTTAGATGCTTTATTAAAGCTCCGGCAAATTTGTTGCGATCCAAGATTATTATCATTACCAGAAGCTGCAATTGCTTATGGAACCTCGGTCAAATTAACAAGTCTTATGGAATTACTGGATAATTTAATGGAAGAAGGTCGAAGTGTTTTGGTCTTTTCGCAATTCACGTCCATGCTTGCACTGATTGAGAAGGAATTAATAGCGCGTCATTATCGATATTTAAAATTAACAGGCCAATCACAAAACAGACAAGAGATCGTTCGTGATTTTCAAAAGGGTCTAGCGCCTATTTTTTTAATTAGTTTAAAAGCAGGAGGCACCGGATTGAACTTAACACGTGCAGACACCGTGATTCACTATGATCCCTGGTGGAATCCTGCAGTGGAAGATCAAGCAACTGACCGAAGTCATCGTATTGGTCAAGATAACCCAGTCTTCGTTTATAAATTATTGAGTGCTAGTACGGTTGAGGAAGTGATATTAGGCATGCAGACCAAAAAACGCCAATTGTTTGAAGGGGTTTTATCGAGTCATTTTGAGGAAAATAAAACGTTATCTGCTGCGGATATTGATCAATTTTTTGCGCCAATAGATGCAAATTAATCAAAGTTTCGCCCTCTGGTTGAGAGAGGGCGCGGTAAGGATAGGATTCCTATGCAGGAAACCCTTGAAAAGGATTGAAGACCATTTCCTCATGAACGTCATCAAAAGGAGCAAACTCAGGGTGTTGGGTGATGAATTGTTGCAAGAAAGCATCAGTATGATGTTCAACACCATCCCCATTATTTAGGCAATTCATCAGCTGTCTGAGCACTTCTGCCCCTGGACCCGTATCAAAAATATCATAGATCACCGTGTTTAGAGCGTAATCTATAATGGAAGCCGAAGTGAGTCCGAGTTGAACCAGAGAGCTCATATCAAATCCTTCGACCATTGTAGGAGTTTCGGCAATGGCTTCTTGGTTTAATTGTGAATTGGCATAGCCAAAACAAAACAAAGATAAAAGACTTCTGGAAATCAATGAGTATATGGCCAAGGCACAATTTGCAAGGTTTACCAAAGTAGTCAATATTTGCATATTAAAAGAGCTGAAAACAGCTGGGATCGAGTTTAAGGGGTCATAAAAGAGAGCACCAATCAAAAGCAAAGGAGTCATGGCCAGTTTGAGCGCTACAACTGCAGTTTTTGCAGCCAGCGCTACAACATGCGGCACAGCGGTTAAATGATAATACCCACTTGAATAAGGAGTGACACTCTTTAAGCCCTGTGCGAGCATGGTCATAATGGCTGTGTATTCACTTTTCTCTGTATGATCAGCATATGATTGAAAAAAATTGGCCATAGTTTGCTTCCTGTCATTAAAAATGAATTACAATTATACATAAATTGTAAAAATGACACAATAGTGTTGTTGTGTTTTGATTTATTCCCGATTTTTTTCAACTTTTACTAAACTGTTGGCATATTGCAGATATTGTTCGTGTAATGTTCGTACTTTTTCTTGTAAGTGCAGTAATGAATCAGTATTCATCAACAAGTCATCAGCGATAAAACGTTTGTCAATAGCGTTGGTTTGTGTAGATAAAATGGCGTGAAGTTCTTCTTTCGTGCCTTGATCACGTGCCAAATAACGTGAGATGAGTTGTTCAGGGCTTGCTTCTACTACTAAAATGCGATTCAAATAGGGATAGTTCGCTTTGTCGGTCAAGAGTGGAATTTCAATAAGGCAATAGGGAGATTTGAATTGATTGATTTTAGTTTCAATTTCTTTGCGAATTAAGGGATGCAAAAGATTTTCTAGCCATAGTCGCTCACGTGGCTCCTTAAAAATCAATTCTCTCAAGTGACGGCGATTGAGCTCACCACTACTTGTGAGTATATCCTCACCAAAATGACTGACTATTTTTTTAAATGCAGGCTGTTCTTTGGTAGTGAGTGCTTTTGCAATCACGTCAGCACTGAGAATTTCGGCACCCAAGGATTTAAAAAAGCCAAGAACCGTTGATTTACCACTGGCAATACTGCCTGTTAATCCTACACAAAACACACTCTAAATCCTATGTATGAGATTGAGATTTTGACAAGTGAGCAAATTAATGAAACACGTGCCAGGGACAGGACTATGCTGTTGACAATAAGCTTTAGCTCCCAGGGCAGCATCGTCTTCGTTATTGTACACCGCACTTGTCCATGGAGTTGCATTGAGGTCTATGGCTGTACAAACCCATGAGGCATCATGATTGATACTGGTAGGATTTTGTAAGACATCGTTTTCATAGTAATCACAATCATTTTTCAGCGGCATACAAGTCAAGGGAGCACGACTTTCTTTTTTGCATGCTTCTAGAGCTTTATTAATGGCTACTTGTTGATAAGCACTTCTACCTGGCCATAGCTTCTTTTGCTGATTATCATGAGCCATACATTGCCAGTAATGATTTATGGCTTGATTGGGATCATTTTCAGCCCAAATGGGATGGATGATAAACAGAGATAAAACCATGGTTACACTGAGTTTCTGTCCTTTCATTGTATTCTCCTAGCTATATCCTATCCTACCGGAAGCATTTCTATTTGTAACTATTCAGCACTGTTCACTGAAAAGCCATTTTCACTCCATTTGTGTTCAAATCTGACTTTTCCCCGAGATTTTAACTTTGTGGTGAATAAATACTTCTATTTTTCATCAGAATGATGAGCTCTTCAATGGACATTGGATTAGCAAAATACCAACCTTGCATCAAATAAACACCATGGTCTTGTAAAAATTGGTGTTGTTCATAAGTTTCAACCCCTTCAGCGACAATATGAAGTTTTAGGTTTTGGGCCATATGAATGATGGATTGATTCAAAGCCTCAGTAATGGCTCCTGTACCGATAGCGTGAACAAATAATTGATCAATTTTTAAATAGTTGAATGGAAAAAATTGCAGATAACTGATACTTGAATATCCCGTTCCAAAGTCATCCACCGCAAGAGAAAACCCAGCATGTCTCAGTTCATGCATTGTGGCTTGGAGTTTGGAATTACCAGGGGTTAGTTCACGCTCTGTTAATTCAAGCATCACTTGCTTAGTAGGGATCTGATATTGATGACATAACGAAACGATTGAGTCAAAAAATTGGCTGTATTCAAAATGAGCTGCTGATATGTTGATGGCTAAGTAGAAGTGCGGATGAGTATGCATAATATTTTGACACTCTTTAAATGCGATGTTCACGATTTGAAGCGTCATGGGAATAATAAGCCCAGATTTCTCAGCCTCTTCAATAAATAAATCGGGCAAAATGACATGACCATCACTTGTACGCCAACGTATTAATACTTCTGCTCCACAGTAATTCTTTGTACTGATATCAGCCACAATTTGATAAACAGGAAAAAAATGGTGCTTTTTTAAAGCATGATTCAGAGCGCGACGCAAGGCAAAATGGTGATTTATCACGCGTTGCAAAATGTAGTAGATGACAAGAAAAATCACAATAAGAATGAGAATGGTAAGCAAGTTATATAGCCAATTGAAATAGAAAAGCATGATAT
>DAHWEW010000088.1:0-7602 GCA_027326225.1 Legionellaceae bacterium | reverse complement strand
GACGCACAACCTTCTGGTGAAATCACTGAATAAATAGAATATTGTAACATCAAGACACGATCGCCGACGCCAATGGCTAATGCACCACCTGAACCTGCCTCACCAGTCACAATCGCAATGATGGGGGTTTTAATCTTAAACATTTCAGTTAAGTTTCGTGCAATGGCTTCTGATTGATTTCTCTCTTCAGCGCCAATACCAGGATATGCACCTGCCGTATCAATAAAGGTAAAAATCGGGATCCTGAATTTTTGTGCCATTTTCATTAAACGTAAGGCTTTTCGATACTCTTCAGGTCGCGCCATCCCAAAATTACGATACACTTTTTCTTTGGTGCGTTTGCCTTTTTGATGGCCTAAAATCATCACCGCTTCACCATTAAACCGAGCCAATCCTCCGATGATTGCGGGCGCTGCAGAATAATGTCTATCACCATGCAACTCTTGAAAATCAGTAAATATATGTTCAATATAATCTGTTGTTTGTGGTCTTAGCGGGTGTCTTGCCATCTGAGCCACTTGCCAAGGCTCAAGATGGGCAAAGATGTGAGCCATTAACTCTCGACTCTTTGTCAAAAGTCTATCGATTTCCTCACTTAAATTAACCTCATTATCAGTACCAACCATGCGTAAGGCTTGAATTTTTTGATTCAATTCTTCGATGGGCTGCTCAAAATCCAAAAATTGTCGACTCATCAGTTACTCATTGGTAAATTTATCATCATGCGATATGATAACCGCAACCGTTATTTCATGCCACACTCCAGTATAGCTACAAATGAAGTCTACTTTTAAAAAACTACATCTGAATGATTGTATTTTACACCAAAATCGCATCGATATCTGGCAATTTCCTTTACATATTGAATTTTTTGATGCGATGTCACTCTTGAGTGAAGAAGAATCTACGCGCGCCAAGCGATTTTACTTCGAAAAACATCAACGTCGCTTCACGATTGCCCATGCAGTCCTTCGCCTGATTCTAGCGCGCTACACCCATCTTTCACCCACAACACTTACCTTCAGTCATAATCAATATGGTAAACCAAATCTTGATAATGACCCATCATTGCAATTTAATTTGAGTCATTCAGGGGAGCTTGCCCTCTTAGCCATTGGTCAACATCATCCACTTGGCATTGATTTGGAATTTTTTTCCGCACGTCCCTATGAGGGCATTGGTCAATCTCTTTTTTCAACCTTAGAGATGGATGCACTTAGTCTTGCACATCCAGAGATAAAGCCATTGGTTTTTTTTCAAATTTGGACACAGAAAGAAGCCTTCATCAAAGCGTGTGGTCTGGGACTATCCTACCCTACTCAACAGTTTGATGTCCCATCGATGCCCAGAACAAAAACATTCATTGCCGATCCCCTTCATAAGAAAAAATGGCAAATGCTTTCTTTTATGCCCGAAGTAGCCTGTTCTGCAGCACTTTGCTACCATCCAAGCATAACAAACATTCACTACATGATCTTAAACCATGTAACAGACATTCGCTAAGAGGACAAAGTGCAGTCATATCATCACTCACAAGGATCTCAATTAAGTAAGGATAGAATCCTTAACCATCTGCTTACTCTTGATTGTCAGCTCCCCATCGAACTTCACCTATTTGCCTCGATTGACTCGACCAATCGATATTTAAAATCATTGCCAGCAAACAAAATCATTGATGTTTGCTGTGCTGAAACGCAAACAGCAGGCCGAGGACGCTTTGGTAGAACCTGGCATTCTCCATATGGAGAACATATTTATTTTTCAAGTCGATGGCATTTTGACTGTGATCCCTCTCATTTATCAGGTTTGAGTTTGGTCGTGAGTTTAGCGATAATAGCTGCCCTCACTGACTTTGGTATCAAAGAAGAGATCCGTGTGAAATGGCCTAATGATCTCATTTGGCAACATAGAAAATTATCTGGCACTTTGATTGAAGTTGTAGGCGAAAGTCACCATCATGCCGAAGTTATCATCGGAATTGGGTTGAATGTGAATGGCTATAGCCAAAATACACCGCTGATAGACAAGCCTTGGTGTTCTTTATGCGATTTAACAAATCAAGAGCTCGATAGAAACCGTTTAATCGCTTTGTTAATCATCCAATTACACCGTTATGTGCAAGCGTTTATCACCTATGGATTTACTCAATTTATCGAGCAATGGCAAAGCGTTGATTATCTTTATCATCAAAACATAAGTGTGCGACAAGGAAACAGCTATCTTCATGGAAAAGCTTGTGGAGTCAATGAGTTAGGGTATCTTGTTTTAGAAGATGATGAAGGCATGCAACATGATTTGTCTTCAGGAGATACTTCTTTACATCAGATGAGATAAAAAACCACAAAGCGTGTTCCGAACAGAAACGTTCGGAACGAGAATACTGTGATTGAAAATTCGTGGTTAAACAACTTCTTCAGTATCAGTATCTTGCTTTTCTTGTTGGATACGCAAATATATTTCTTCACGATGCACAGAAACATCTTTTGGCGCATTAATTCCTAAACGTACTTGGTTACCTTTCACACCTAACACGGTAATATTCACATCATCACCAATGATTAAAGTTTCGCCAATACGCCGAGTCAAAATCAACATTACAAAGTCTCCCTATCGTCGCAGCTACTTCATTATCCATAGAACGCCTCCATGGTGATCTTTGTAGCCACAAAATGGTAAATATTTAAACAAAAACTGTTCGATTGTTATTCTACAGTGTTATTCTTAACACAATATTAAGAGATTGAAATTTGTTCAAAAATGTTTTAGCTTTTACCTGATTTAAACTTTCGTGTCAATACAATTAAGGGCAAGTAAGCAATGATAAACCCTATTCCTCCATCGATATATTTGAAAACAACCAAACATGCCAAAGACCATAACCAAACAACATTGATGATGAAAACCGCCATGGTAACCTTGAAATGGCTATTAAATTGGCGAGCCGCATGTTGATAGGCATGGTCACGATGCGCTTGGAAAGGTTTTTCGCCCTGCAATAAGCGATTGAACAAAGTTATGGTAGCATCAGCAATAAAAACACCAAGCAGAATAAGCCATCCCCAGAAAAATTGCGACCCTACCTTCGCCGCTTGTATCGATAATATCCCAAAAATCAGTCCTAAAAACCCACTCCCAGCATCGCCCATAAAAATCCGTGCGGGAGGAAAATTCCACCATAAAAAGCCAAGCACAGATGCTGACAACGCCAGAGGGACACCCACAAAAGCATAGTCTCCATGAAGCACATATAATAAAGCACCACCCAAACTCACACAGAAGGCTTCCATAGCTGCCAAACCATCAATCCCATCCATAAAATTATACAGATTAAGTAGCCACATGAGGTATATGACGGTCAATATATTCAAGATAACGCCCTGAGAAAGCACCCACCCGAACACGCTCAACGATGACATGCCGCCTAAACAATAGAGCGCAAACACACTGGCGCCAAAATGACCTAATAAACGAATGGAGGGTGGAACATCTCGAAAATCATCAAAAAACCCTAAGAGCGCCACAAATAAACCAGCACCTAATAAAGCTGCACCGACGGGCATGATTACAAATCCCAAATGATTTAAAAAAGGGAGTGCCCCACACAAGACTAGGATAAAAGCAACCCCTCCTCCACGCGGCGTGGGTAAGGTGTGCGAGCTGCGGTGATTTGGGATATCCATCATGCTTTGTCTGGCTAAAGCAACCCGACGTACCCCCCAGGTGCATACACAAGACATCATAAATATGAACAACAGTAAATAGACCATAATGTTTGTTTTCTCGAATCCAAATTAATGGTATGTTACCTGCCATACTCATCGTTTTTTACTTTATTATGGACAAATCAACTAAAACAGAGCTATGGAAAGCACTTGAATCACATGCTAAATCGTTTCCGTCGTTAAACGCCCGAAAAGCCTCTCAGTTTAACGTTTTCTCATCTAATATTCATCTTGATTATTCAAATCAACAGATGACTGATCAAACCATCGAACTTCTTTTGTCCTTGGCTGAAGCCTCTCATCTCAAAGACAAAATGAATGCTTTAATTCTTGGTGAGCATGTTAATCTGAGCGAAAAAAAACCGGCGCTCCATACTGCTTTGCGTGCGCCCGATTCACAATCGATTTTAGTCAATCAACAGAATGTGATGACAGAAGTTATTGCAACTCGAAACAGAATTCAAGTGATTGTTGAAAAGATTCGAAATCAAGGTTGGCTTGGGTATTCTCAAAAGCCTATCACTGATGTCGTGAATATTGGGATAGGTGGTTCTGATTTAGGTCCCCGTTTTTCATTAAAAACCCTTTGGGATTATCGTGCTAAGCATTTACAGTATCATTTTATCTCAGATGCCGATCCCATGAGTTTTTCCAGAGTCGTTGAAACTCTAAACCCAGAAACCACCTTATTTATTGTTTCTTCTAAATCATTTACCACCAAAGAAACGCTTTACAATGCTCGTAAAGCCATGCAATGGATTGGAGCAGCTGATCGTCACATGTCCCATTTTATTGCAGTCACCGCCCACAGAGCAAAAGCAGAGCGATTTGGGATCCATACCATACTCCCCATCTGGGATTGGGTAGGTGGTCGCTACTCTTTTTGTTCAGCCATTAATTTAATTACCGCTATCGCCATAGGATATGAGAAGTTCAGTGAATTGCTCAAAGGTGCCAACAGTATGGACCAGCATTTTCAACAAAGCGAGTTTGGTAAAAATTTACCTGTTCTCTTGGCTTTAATTGGCATCTGGAATAACAATTTTCTGAACATTCATAATCTATTGATTTTGACTGAAGCCAATCATCTTGAAAAATTTGTACCCTACATCCAACAGCTGGATATGGAAAGCAATGGCAAATCGATGGATAATCATGGTCATAGAGTCAACTACAGAACAGGCCCTTTGATTTGGGGCGGTAATGGAAATCAAGCCCAACATAGTTACTACCAATTGCTCTGCCAAGGGACCCATAAAATCTCTCTCGACTTAATCAGTGTGGATGCCTTTGATGGCGAACTCATCAATGACCTATGCTATGCCAAAATCAAAATTCTGACTCAAGGCGTCACCCAGGTCGCTCATCCAAGCGCTCATATTTCTGGCAACATCCCATTAAATCACATCCGACTTCATGACAACTCACCTTTCACCGTTGGCGCACTCATCGCTCTTTACGAACATAAAATTTTTACTCAAAGCGTGATTTGGGATATCAATCCTTTTGATCAACCAGGAGTTGAAAGTGCAAAAAGAGGACCGACTATGGAGAAAGAGAAAAAGATAGTGGAAACTATGGCTTGAGACGCCTATTGAGAACATGTGAAGGGAATCCAATACACCAACATCAGGAACTTTGTATACGACCGACTTGAACCTATCTTTTTTGTAATCTCGGCAATAAATAAGCCGTATATCGTCTCATACCTTCAATTAAAGTCTCTATTTTTGAAAAGAAGGTATATCTTGGATCGCATAGCAATTTGAAAAAATTGCTGATGATAAAAAAACTTTCGGTATATAAACAACGAAATTGATTCAAGTATTTGTGTTTTTTCAGTTCATCTTCCAGTTGAAAAGAAAAGGTTGTGGTGTTTTTCTTTTTGGCATGAGTGTTGATCTGGCTTAACAACTCATCACTGACTAATGTCGCAAACGTATGCTGAGAATATAAATCTGACTCGATCAGATCAATATGCACTCTATCTGCAAGCGTCTGGAGATAATCGGTATCTCTTAATTTTTCCAAAACGTCTTTGATGTTTGAAAAATCTTTTTCAAGCACAATATAATGCTTATCAGCCTGACATATCCCACTATAATATCCTGGAAACATGATCATCGGGGTCTTGGTCGCCGCGGCCTCAAAGACCCTCGGGGAAATAGCGCTATAAAGAAGGTTACCATCATAGGGTTTTAGGACTGCTTCGAAGACCGTATCAAAATCGGCATTTTTGTTTTTTTTCAGAAATTGTTTGGTTTTCTTTTGGATACTTTCATCTACATCCCAGATACTTGCGCCACTTTCAGTCCCCAAAACGGCTCTTGAATTCATCAATAACTGCAACCAAGAATCACCATACACTCTGTCAGATTCTTCCAGGCTGATGTTAAGTTTAAACTGAGCGCCTGATGCATGGCGTAGAAATTGATTCGCAATGAGCTGTTTATCATGCGCTAATTTGCCAAGCCAGTATTCGCAAGGCCTTCCTCGATAAGACACATCAATCTGTCTATTTTTAATGGGCGGTGAAACAATCGATTTCATATCATCTGGAACATATCCCGTTAATACAGATATTTTTTTTAACTGAGCAATACGAGGATCGGAGTATGCTTGATCCATATATTGCCGATTCACTAAAGTAAATAGCACATCAAATCCCAGTTCATACAAAAAATGTTGCACCTGATTTACTTTCTGATATTCATCTTGTAGAAATAAAAATTTTGTCCCTTGAAACTCAGCTATTTTCCTTTGTAGCGTGCGCGATAAATAATAGTGATTATAAGGCTTCACAGAATAATGTAAGCCAATGGCATCAAATCCAGAAAAATCAAATTTATCAATGGTTTTACAAACCAAAGGATTCACCACATGCCAATGGATGCTCTCATGGGTAATAATCGCCGCAATATGATCTGACACTGCTTTGGTATGATGGGTCGTATCTGCTAAAAAAAGAATATTCGGTTTATTCACTACAATCATTCCCCGGGACGCAAATCACTATAAAAGCGCTTTAAGAAATACTTAAAAGCTGATTTAGGTTTACAGAATCCTTTGACTACCAACCGCAGATTAGGTGAGAGTTTTTGATAGCGCATGAGGCCTTGTTTATACAATTTACTCTTTATTGAAATATGTTGAAGATCACGTAAAAATAGTTTTTTTTGATAAGAAGATATTACCTTCATTTTCGAGCGTGCATCAAACTCAGCGGATATCACATGATCCACATGTTCCACAAAAGATCGATAGCTATATTTAGGATTTAATCCGATTTCTTGATAAGCGACCTCTGCGATGCTTTCTAAGAATGCGTCATCTCTGATGGACGCAAGCACCTCTTCAATGTTGCTGAAATCCTTTTTTAAGGAAATATAATGACGCCCTGGGATCAAAATATTTGAGTATTCGCCCTCATATAGAACCAAAACTGTCTTAAGAGCAATCGCTTCAAAGCACCGAGGGGATATTTGGTTCAATTTATACTGGCCTTCATACGGCAGTAAATATTTTTTTTGTACACTATAAAAACTATCATTGGGGTTCGTCAATTGATGGTTATCTATCATTTTCTCAAGCTCGCCAGTAAAGTCCATAATACTCGCACCACTTTCAACCCCTAATGTAGTCTTACAAGAAGATAAAAAATCCACCCACTTTTTCCCATAAATTCTATCTTTCTCATGATACGATACGTCTACTTTTATATCGTCTCTGCTTGCAAATTCATGCCATTTGTCAACAATATTTGATTTTTCATACGCAAGCTCTCCCAACCAAAACGGTATCTTTCTACTGCGATAACCAACGTGAATGAAACGCTTATGCATTGGAGTCTGACACGACAATTGGGTCAGGCGATGTGGGA
>DAHWEW010000087.1:0-7640 GCA_027326225.1 Legionellaceae bacterium | reverse complement strand
AGCTTTGCCGATAAGGTGAGATCTTTTTCAACCAACGTTGCTTTTTCAATGAACCCATATATTACTTTTTCGTTACTTGCCATGGCATTTCCTGCTAACAATGACCAAAAAAGAAAGGGAATAACAAATACCCGCATTAATCCTCCTGAGAAAATAGGTCTTGAGGTGTTGCATATCCTATCAGGTTTGCATACTTTGGCACAGATCATTTAACACTGGACTGATGACAAATCAGATCTGTTTTTTTCAAGCATTGTTCCCCGAACCACGACGGTCAGGGAGTGGAAAATTAACATCCTCTGCTTTAATGCTCTATATTTATACTAGAGGGGTCTGTTGATATTTCAGCTCGATAGGACATAAAAAATGTCATTTGATCAAGTCATTACGAAGGTTTGTCATGAAATCGTCGAGCAAATGCTCAATCAATTTCAACGAGATTTAAGACAATGTTGGATCGGTGCTCATCATCAAGAAATTGAAGAGCGTCTTGATTCAGAATGGCAAACACAGCAAGGAGAAGTGCAGAAAGACTTAGAAGAACGGCAAGAAGCAATCGCTCAATTGAAATCCATGTTAAGAGACTCTAACAATGAGCGGCCACGAGACGAGATAGAAAGACGTATAGCGCACCTTGAGTCTGAACAAGAGGCACTTTTGTACGCTCATAAGAGCGAAATCCGCGCACAAATCACCCATTCCTATCATCTTCAGTTTGAAAGAGAAATCTGGACACCTCAAGCTGAAACTCGCATCAAGGCATTACTTCTTCATAAACTCGATCAATTAGAAGCGCTGCAAGCCTTAGAAGCATTGATTGAACGACACCCGTGGCTTCAAGGATCAGAACAAATGCAAATGGATTTTCTGAAACCACTGCTCTTGAAAAGTCTAGAAAACTTCATGCCCAAAGATCTTTCCGTGATTGACCTTCAGGCGTTAATAACCTCCCTAAGTGCCCAAGAACCCATGGCACTCGATAGCCATCAAGTGGCCGTTGAGATTGCAGGCTTCCCTTTATCAAAGACATCATCACTCTACATCAAAGATCGCCGAGAAGAGTTTGCAAGTATCGATAGAATGCTTACCCATCCAAAGAGCGTCCATGGCTCTGTGGTCGTTGATCATCGCTTATCACGGATTGATATTTTTCGTCTCTTAGTCAGCTGCGACAAAGAAGGGATGAAAGCTCGTGTGTTATCAACTGGGGTCAAAAGCACCGAGAGAGCCCCTCTGCATGTGTCCGAGTTGCAGGCGCTCTCGCCTGAAGAATGGCAGCACTTTAAAACCATAGTGGTGAACGTCAATACAGAAGAAGATCCTAAATGGGTGATTCTCAACAAAGAACACGCTCAATGGGTACAATATGTTCCTGACTTAACACCAGAGCAGCCATGGATCATTCCAGAAGAAGCCATACCTGGTGGGGTCCAAATAAAAAATATAGAGATTCAATCGCATCGTGCTTTAAATGATATTGAAGGCATGAGCGACACTTCAGCTTGGCATGCGATATTGTTGGCGAGTATCTTGCCTCAACTGGTTAAAAACGAACCTGTCAAAGAAAATCCCGTGATACCTTTGCCGCTCTTATTGCAGCGCGTTTTTATAGAATGTGCTCTCGATGACGATACAAAAAACAGACTCAATGCAGCGTTTGTGAATAGAAAAGTTTCTTTGCAAACGGAACCCTTGCAAGAGCGATTGTTAAGTGAAAAAGCATCTCACCAAAAAACGTTGTTAGGCGGGGCCGCTGAGTTGCCAAAAGAGATCCATCATGAACGCCTATTACAAGCCTTTCATAACAAGCAATTCTCTATCAATGACCCGCCTACCACATTAACCATCAGCGGGAATGAGGCGGAAACGCGTCAGCTGATGGAGGCGATGTATATCGTTTTTCATGCGCCCATTCCAAGATTAGTGCTGCCTCGAATAACCAACTTTAATCAAAGTAGTGTTGAGGCAAAAAGCTTAAGAAGTCTCGTTGAGTACGATATCCATTTGCGTACCATCATTCGTACGCCACCCTTACCTAAAACAACCCCTGAAGTATTACTCTATCCCTTACATTGTGCAGCTCGTAACCGCTTTCTGGCCGATATAGCTCCCAAAACGCTAAGTGAAGCAGAGACAAATACGCAATTGCGTCAAGAATTATGGATACAGAGCGCCCTTGCAATGGATGCTTTTTTTAAAAAAGAAGGCAAGAGCTTCGATTTGGATTGGATAGAGCAATATGCTCTCTTAAAACAAAATTGGCAAGACACACAATTTGATCAAACACCCGAGAAAAATCAAAGCCAATGGGCCTTAGCACAAATGACAGAAATGGGTCACGATGGATTAAATGCCTTTTTTGATCATTTAAAGCAAACCTATGCTTCGCATTGGAATGCCGAAGAAAACGCCCCCTCCCCTCATTTATCAGCGGTTTTTGATCTATCAGGCAGCTTAACCGAGAGTGGTGACGCATATTGTAAAAAATTAAATGAACACATTGAAACATTCGACCCTTTTTGTACACCCTTATTTGATCAATTGCATGTGATCACCAAAGAATTAAGTCCAGAACTCCTAACACTTATCAAAACGCTAGACCGTCGTCATCAAGCAAACCCAAACGATAGCCGTGAGCTGGCATTGTATGGTCTTGGAAAACCTGGATTGCATACGAGTTTATTTTTAGAACAATTAGAGAAATTAGCCCATCAGGGACTTGGGGTATTAATCAGAATACCTGCATGGGATAAAACAACCTTTCAAAGCCAAGAAGAGCGCCAGATCAAAGCCCGTTATGTGGCATTACAAAATAAAATCCTTGATAACCAACGCCTGCTGCAACAATCTCGCCTGAAAGAGCAAACAAGTGCGCTACAGCACACCCATATCGATGTAAAAATGATAGAAACCCATTTGAAAGAAGACCGACAACCTTGGGGTGATGATAAATCCTATCCTTTAAGACCAACCAGACAGGTTGAAGTGACTGAACAATTGGAACAGGAGCAACACATACAGCAACAAAGTGAACAACGATATCAACAAATGGTAGCGCAAGAAACAGCAGCAGAAGTCACTCGAGAACATGAACAAGTCGTGGTTGAATATGCAGGCAAAAAAGACGCTCTCATCACCCGTTTCAATATTGATGAAAGATGCCAAACAGATTGGCAACGATGTTCAGAAGACACCAAACGCCATTCTGGTATGAACGAAGGAGAGCCGCTAGATGCTTTATTTTCACGCTGGGTAGGTAGTGCAGAAGATGCCGATCACGTCATTACTCACATGGAGCTTTCGGCTGTTTCGAAAATGATGCAATATGCCTCTCAGTTTCGTTTAGGTATCTCAAAAGATAATTTGCCACCCGGTTTTTATTTGGCGAGCAATCCTACAGAGCCCGGACTCATTTTATGTTTTGATGAGAGACGAGAGCGATCGGAATTAAAACAGCGTGAGATGCTAAATCCCAAGGATAGAAATCCATTTACCCTGGATTTGCGAGCCTCGCCTTCACCACGTCCTATCCGTGGCGATTTTCGCCAGCTGGCATCATTAGCAAGTGACGCTACCCGCCAAAAAACATTATGGAAGTACTTAGCCACGGAAGATAGGGATGCGACACGTAGCCTTGAATCGCTGAGAAGTCACATTCCTCTGGTTCAGGATGAAGATGCTCTCGTTGTCGGACAAGGATTTGATGCCTTTGATGATACCGGCTTGCCAGGCGATTTAAATGACGCCTTGGCCGTATTAGAACAATGGGCAACGCGGCAAAACATAGAACCTGGGTTAATCAAGCTGTTTTTTAGAGACGCTTCGAGCCAATTGAGCGCTCGTAACTTACGGGCTTTTGGCCAATTGTTTCATGAATATGACATCGAGGACTCTGCCGCACCAAAAGGCACAGGCTCTTGGCTACAGCTTGCAAACCAAATGTATCTGGCATTTGGTGATGCACATGTTCTGACTTGGAAAAAATGTTGTTTGGATCCATCCAGCAATTGGGCCTCTTGTTTGGAAAAAGAAGAGGTCGATGCTTATGCAGAGAGTATCGCCGTATTAAAAGGCAGTAAAGCCTTGCAAGATCTCTGGTGGGCCTTAGTGGATAAACATGCTGAGTCTTGTGGCTCGATGCATTACAAAGAATTATGGGGTGCGTTTCATACTGTTTTAAACGATCTGAAACAATATCATTTAACACTTGGACCTTCGCTGAGATCTTATCTAAATACCTGTCAGGATTTCAATGGAACAGTCTTTTTAGAGCGCCTACACCAAGTTTTAAAACATGAAGCCAAACAAAGCGCACGGCAAAGTGTTCAACAACATGTACTGGATCATATAGACCAAATCGATTGGCGACACACAGGATTATATTATGCGAGCAAATACCAAAATTATCCCTATTGGGATAGTAGGCTGCAATTAACGGAGCTGAAGTCTTCTGGGGTCCAAAATGACTCACCAACAAGATATCAAATTTCATGGGATCCACCTGTCATCATCACCGATCCCATTCTACAAACGCTTCGTTTTGCCAGCCAGCGCTTACATGTATCACGAGACATGTTTGTGAAATTTGCCGCCTTTGTCGAGGAGACATTTAAAGATCCCGGCAAAGATGTGCTGCCTTTGTTACGCTTAATCAGCGCATGTTTAGCGTTGGGCCCTGACACCGTGAGCACGATAAACAACCCAGAGACCATTTTAGCATTAAAAAACATCGACCCCTCTCTCATCGATTGGATGAATGAGAGTCTCTCTCTCGATGGCAACTTACAAAGCGATCTATTGCCTTTGAGTTTGGCAGACATTCCGCATTTCTTAACCTCCGTTGTTGCAAAACTATCTTCTGACGAAAGAAATGCTTTATCTGTCAAAGAACGTATCAAACTCATCCATGATTATGCCCCAAAATCAGTTGTGCTTTCTGCTCGTAAGCTCAAAGATAAAGAAGTAGTTAAAGCGTCAGTTGTGCTTTCTGCTCGTAAGCTCAAAGATAAAGAAGTAGTTAAAGCGATTGAGGCGATAAATAGTGATCTTCGACCCTTATTCAAAGATGAAAATGTGGCCTTATTACAAACTTTACTGAAAGATCACATTGCCATCCATACTACTGCTGACATTGAACTCCAAATAGGTCCTTTTCTTCAAGCTCTTGGCAAAATAGACTCACAATCACCCAACAATGAATTGGGCCACCTACTGGGTGTGCTCATCCAAGAGGCCAAAGCAGATGACAAATTAAAATGTTACTCGGTGATCCAACTCACCAGTTGGTTGGAATCACTGCGATATCAGGCACAAACCAGGCACTATCCGCTTGAGATGCTAAAAGAAGTGCTGAAAGAGGCCAGACAAACCCCTCACTCATCTTTGTTAAATGATCAATTAGAAACGCTTGCAACACCAACTGAGCTCACATTTCAGCAGCAAAATATTAGCAGAATCGCTAAATTACCACTGCCTACTTCTTATCGAGCGATTTTGGTTAAGCTCGCACTACAAAGTCGTACAAAAGAAGACAATGAATTTATCCGCACTATCACCACCAAGATACGGACCATACCTCCGTCGGAAATTCGCTCTGAAAAAACCAGACTCATGATAAGCCTCATTCCACAAATTGCCATAACAAAGCCACCAGAGGTTCGTCAACGGCTCTTAGACGATATTACTCATCAGCTCCATTCTACTCTATCGAAAGAACTGCAACCCATTTGGATAAGCTCCCAAACACGTTTATCGCATATGCTGATGAAATCAACATTATCATTTGATGACTGGTTAGGGACTTTTGCCCTTCTACAGAAGTCTACAGCCCAAGATGACTTAATCAAGATGATCATGATTCAAAGCATTAGGAATGATGTCATAGATCCAAAACAGTTGGCTCAGTTGAAAGTCCATTTAAGCCAAAAGTCGCCTGAAATGTTACAAGGGTTGGCTCAATATATAGCAACGAATCCTTACTTATCCACAACCGATTTGAATCAACTTCTCGGCTCCAAAACCATCACAAACACAGAACAACTCATTCACCGCTTTGAGGCAGAACAGTTAGCCCATCTTCGAGATTACAACGTCACACCAAAAGATGAAAAAACCATGGCTCGCGTTTTGAGAGGAATGAAACGCAAAGGTGGTGATTACATCACAGAATCAGAGGCAAAAGAGTGTGTGAATTTACTCTATTACACCAATAACTATAGCCAAGCCGCATCGCTACATTCGATCTCACGCCAAGGATTAAAAGAAACACTCTATCAAAATGTCCGCGAGTTGAAAAAAAGTCCACCCCATTCTTTTGAGTATCATCAAGCAAGTGCAAGAGTCATGGCTTGTATTCGTGAATTTTTATTACGAAAAAATCAAAAATGGCTGAACTCAACCCAAATGCTCATCCTACTAAGAACGGCCCTTCATCCCAAAGAAAGTACCATTCATCAATTGATCACGGGTCAAGGCAAAAGTCTCATCAACGCCAGTCGTGCCATATTTGAGGCCTTGAATGGAACGTTTGTAGATATTTCTAGTTCAAAAGAGAGCTTATCAGAGCGCGATCATCAAGAATTTACGCCTGTTTTAGATGCCATAGGCATTCGCCATTCATATATCCATGCCAACTCGTCAGTGGATGATTATCATCGTGAGGAAAACAAAGACAACATAGGTGCCATTCATTATTTCACCATGGGTCAGTTCAGTTTATTTTATGAAAAACAGGTTTGGGTGGGTGGTATTAAGAAAGCATTGGAACCTCATAAACGCTTATTAATGATGGATGAGGCCGATACAAACATACTAGATAATCGGACGCTCTACCAACTGACAGATACCAAAGGGGGCGATCAAATCTATAATTTTGATGCCTGGGTTTACAAAGAGGCCTATCAATTCTATGTGGATCACCAAAAAGAATTTGAGCAAAACCCATCGGTATCTCGACTGAATCATTTACAAAAATTATGCCAACGATTACAAGACAAATTAGCAGAAGCACCGATTGAATCGACTTTTTTTAAAGAATTTATCTACCCAGCCTTAAGCCAGGATCCCGATGCCATCAAGCAACGTGACGAGCAATTACTCAATTTGTTAACAGCCGCCGATGCGGCAGCTCATCTAGAAGAGGGCAAGGATTTTTGTATCGTTCTGGAGACAGAACGCGTGGAGGGCAATGAGTCGATGGACTGTCGTTTTGCCAAGGTCATGAATCACAATGAAATTCAAGCAGGAAGTACTTATGGCAACCTGGTGCAACAATTGTTACATACTCGTTTGAATCGAGAGGCTGTGGCTAACAATGAACCCCCTGATTTTTTCATCGCCCCAGTCAGAGAAACAGCATTAACGCTAAATACCAAGCAAGTATTAACCACATTGTATGGACGACGTGAAGGATTCACAGGTACAGCAGGAGACGAAAGTGAGCTTGCTGTTTACCAATCGCTCGACATGGTTGTACAAAAATACCCGAGTCATCAACCCTCACAAAGTACGATGTTAGAAGCACGCTATTGTGATTCTGAAGACGAACAAGTGAATGCGATTGTTGAGCAAATATTAGCAGGTTCAGATCCCATATTGATCACTTGTCAGAATGATCGTGAAGTCAAACGATTGGCAAACAA
>DAHWEW010000086.1:0-7687 GCA_027326225.1 Legionellaceae bacterium | reverse complement strand
TGGTCTTGTTTATCCTGGTCTTGTTTATCCTGGTCTTGTTTATCCTGGTCTTGTTTATCCTGGTCTTGTTTATCCTGGTCTTGCTTATCCTGGTCTTGCTTGTCTTGGTCTTGCTTGTCTTGGTCTTGCTTATCCTGATCTTGCTTATCCTGATTTTGCTTATCCTGATTTTGCTTATCCTGGTTTTTTTGCTTCTCTTTCTCTTTTTTCAGTAGCTGTTCAAGTAACTGACGGTTAAACAGCGCATCTTGATGTTTGGGATCTTGAGTTAAGGTCTTATCATAAGCTTTAATCGCTTGTTCGTATTGACCCATATGCGCCAGTGCATTGCCCTCGTTATAATAAGCGTCACTCTGATTGAGTGATTTAAACAGTTGGGCGGCATGCTCATAATCTCCCGCACGATAAGTGGAAGCAGCTCGCCAATCATCTCGAACGAAAGTGTCTTTTGCTTGTTTATATTGTCCTTTATCCATCATGACTTTGGCTTGCTGATCTTTGGTCAACCACAGATCACGCCAGCTGAATGCATGAATCAGTTGTGTAAAAAAAAGAAATAAAATGGCTCCTAGAACACCCATGGATTGCACCACATGACGATTTTGTTGCCCTTTCATGTATTCATCCTCTCTACAAATCCACGACGAAACAGGGGTAACAATAAAAAGAGCGCCGGGATCAAAAACCAACGTCCTTGGTCTTGCCAAATCGGCAAGTCATCATCTGGGTTTTCAGCAAATTGTTTATTCTCATCTGAAGCAGCCAGCCATTGTAAAAGATCTTTAGAGGTATCACTAAACCGGATCAATGCCCCTTGGCCTGCTGTGGCCAGTTGCCCAAATAATGGGCTCAATGAGATATTGGCACTGAGAACAGGGAGGATAGAAGTATGAATACCCTCTTGTGCTAATGATTTTGCCGTAGCTATTGCATCTCTTGATGGAGCAGAGGCAGTCATCACTAATATTTGTCCGTGAGTAAATCCAGCTTGAGATATCAATTTGGAAGCCTCCAAGAGCGCACTTCCCAATTGCAATCCTTCAACGGGCATGATATCAGGCGTCAGTGAAGACAAGAGCGAGTCGATGGTTTTTCCATCATCTGTGAGGGGCGAAACCACGAAAGGTTCTCCGGTATAAACCACAAGCCCCAGCTGACCAATATCTCGCCGTTGAAACAAATCATGTAATTTGAATTTGGCCCGGGTTAACCTGTCGGGAGTCAAATCATGGTCCTGCATATCATCTGACATATCTAACACTAAGACACGCGGTTGAATTTGTTGATAACTAGGCACGGGCCATTTTGACCAAGTCGGACCTGACACACTGATGATCATCAGCAACAAACTGAAAAACAACAATAACAAAGCATAGGTGCGCCGATGATGCCCTTTGGTCTCAAGCAAATAGGGTAATAAATGCTGATCACAGACTTTGCTCCATTGCAAATGACTTGGTTTTTGGCGAAAAAGAACCCAAACAAGAACCACCAGCGGCACGAGTAGCCAGAACCATAAGGGGCGAATAAAATGAAACGCCATCATCTTGAAACCTCGCTTCTCTTGACAACCTTCAGTGACAGAAGACCTCCCCTATCTGAGAGCCAATAAAAAAACAACAAAATCGCAACGGCAACAAACCAAAAATAGTATTCTTGTTGTGGACGAAAGAAGAGCGCATCTTCATCTTTATTGGTTTCCATCTGGTTAATCAGCGTATAAATGCTCTGCAACGATTGGCTATCCGTTGCTCGAAAATAACGTCCGCCCGTTATTTTGGCGACTTCTTTTAGGGTATCCTCATCCAAATCAGCCATCATATTCATATTAAAGAATAAGCCATTTCCCATATTTTGATTACCGTCTGAACCTAAGCCAATGGTATAAACTTTGATGTGATCTAATGCTGCCAACTCAGCTGCTTTCAATGGTGCCAATACCCCTGAGTTATTCACCCCATCTGTTAATAAAATAATCACTCGACCTTTGGCTGGAACATTTTCTAGTCGCTTCACCGCAAGTCCTATTGCATCTCCAATTGACGTGGTCTTCCCAGCAAGTCCGACTGTGGCATCTTCTATACGCATCAGTACGCTATGACGATCATAGGTTAATGGCGTTTGTAAATAGGCTTGACTGCCAAACAAAATCAATCCGATTTTATCCCCATTGCGTTGTTTCACAAATTGTTCAGCGGCCCGTTTCACCACAGAAAGTCTTGTTGCTGGGCGGCCATGCATCATCATGTCACTGAGTTCCATACTTCCTGAAATATCCAGAGCAAGAATGATATCATAACCTTCCCGAGTCAAAGGTTCAGGCTCACCGACCCATCGAGGACCTGCCAAGGCAAATAACAATAAAAACCAAATCAAAAATAAGAGCGATATTTTACCCTGCATCACGCCATGATGCTTACCGCTTTCAACAATGTTTGATAAAGCCTGATAAAAAGGAACGCGTAGTGCAGTTGGTAATTTGAGTGATATTTTGGGCACCAAAAACCAAATCAACCAAGGCAGCGGAAAAAAAAGAAGCGTCCAAGGCATGGCTAATTCAAACATGGCCCTCTCCGTTGACTAATCCAAATCCTTGCAAAATGAAATAATTTGTCTAAATCGCCTTCTGCTTGGGCTTGATAGGGTAGCTCTAGTAACTCTTTATACACTTCGTTGAAATTGAGATTTTTACTGGTTTCATTTAAAAAGACAATCCAATCTTCTCCTTGTAAACTGGCCACCTTCTCACGAGGAAAGTAAGTCAAAGCCACTCGTTTTAATAGCTCCGAAATGCGGGCAGCACTGATTTCTCGATTAGATTCTTTTTGATATTGCTGTTGAAACACAGATAACAATGCCAATGCCTGGCGACGGGCACGCCCATTTAAATACCAACGCCCCAGAAAAATAGCAGCAAAGCCCCCGAGCAACAACACTAAAATAAGCAATAAATACCAACCAGGTGCTAAAGGCCACCAGCCAATCGGTGCAGGAAGATGAATGTCTCGTAATTGGGCTAACTCATCCTGACCTTTTGCACTGAAACTCGTTTGAGAAGAAAAAAGAACGAGTCCAAACAAAAGAACAGATAGCCTAAGATGAAGGAGTTTATTTCTTCCCATGATACCTCCGTAAAAATGTTTGCCTCACCAACAATGCTAAGTTAGTCTCGGCAGTCACTTGGATATAGGGAATTTGTAACCGATGAAAGATTCGTTGTAGATTTTGCTGACGCTGTTCACAGTAGTAGCTATAAGCATCCGTAATACTCTTAGCCGTGGTGTCTAGTAGCAGCTCTTGTTGACCATCTGTGATCGCATATTGCGCAGGTTCTGGCGGCGCTATTTCTAAAGGATCACACAACTGATATGCCATGATATCATTATGACTACAGAGCCGACTCAAAAGTGGTTCACTTTCTTTGTCCATACTATAAAAGTCACTGATCAAAACAATCATACTTCCTGGCTTAACTACTCTACGGAGACGTTGTAGGGCGTAGCTTAATGAACTTTTTTCATTCGAGCCTTGAGCAGAAGAGGGAGGTAATTCCTGAGTATATTGGCTAAGCGCCGCCAGAAAAGGCAAGACCCCAAACTCTCTACTGCGGGGAAGAAATTCATGATGGGTCGCTCTAGAAAACAATAATCCACCCACTCTGTCTCCTTCCACCACCACAGACCAAGCCAAGATAGCAGCGAGACGCGCCAATACAACCGACTTAAATGCGATCCTTGTTCCAAAATACACAGAGGGGTTAAAGTCTGCCAGGATGATCACTGGCCGTTCACGTTCTTCTTCATATATTTTGATGTGTGGTTTGCCAGTCCGGGCGGTCACTCGCCATTCCATATGCCTAATTTCATCACCCGCTTGGTAATTGCGAACCTCGGCAAAATCCATGCCACGACCTCGCAATTTAGACAAACGAAGACCATAAGAAGAAGAGCGGCCTTGGGAACGATACGATCCTCGTTCTGCATACCGTCTTAGAGAAATCAGTTCAGTCAGTTCTGTTGTGACCCCATCTGTCATGGCAAACAACCTCACTACTAAGGGAGGGCAACCAAATGCAAAAGTTCATCAATGAAATCATCGCTACTCACCCCTTCCGCTTCTGCTTCAAAGGTTAACAAAATGCGATGTCTCAACACATCATGAGCAATCACATGAATATCCTCAGGGGTGACATAATTTCGCCCTGAAAGCCATGCATGCGCTTTTGCACATCTATCTAAAGCAATTGTGGCTCGAGGACTGGCCCCATAACGGACTTGTCGACCCAATTCATGACTATAAACACCGGGGTTACGGGTAGCGACTACCAGCTGCACCAAATAATGCTCCAACGCTTCACTGGTATGAACATTCAAAACCTCTTTCCTGGCTTCAAATAAGTGGCGCTGGGTTAAAGGTTTCATTGTGTCTTTAATGGGCGCATTAGATGCCTCTGTAACGGTCATAGCCAGCGCTTCTTGCCGAGCCAATTGCAATATATCGTGCTCAACTTGAGCATCAGGGTAGCCAATTTTGACATACATTAAGAAACGATCTAATTGCGCTTCGGGCAAGGGGTATGTCCCCTCTTGCTCAATGGGATTTTGTGTGGCCATCACCAAAAATAACTCAGGCAAGGGATAGGTTTTTCCACCAATCGTCACTTGTCGCTCCGCCATGGCTTCCAGTAATGCTGATTGAACTTTGGCAGGAGCCCGGTTAATTTCATCAGCCAAAATCATATTATGAAAAATGGGACCAGGTTGAAACACAAATGAACCATCTTCAGGATGGTAAACATCCGTACCTGTTAAATCACCAGGCAATAAATCTGGAGTGAATTGAATGCGGTGAAAATGTCCTTCAACACCTACGGCCAATTCTTTAACTGCCCGCGTCTTGGCTAATCCAGGAGCCCCCTCAACCAACAAATGACCATCGGCAAGGAGTGCAATTAACAAACGAGAGACTAGGTTTTTTTGGCCAAGAATACGCGAATTTAGAAAAGTACTTAACTGTAACACTTGTTGCTGAGCCAACTGCGTGGCAGAAACATCAACTATTTGCTCCATTTATCACCCACTAAAGAAATTAGTCTTGCGAATATTGAACCTATGTATTGAAAAACACTTAAACCCATATAGAACCGCATCAGCAGCGCCAGGGTCATCATGGTAGAATATCCTAGCGTGAAATAGCGCCTATGCCAAGATGGGATTTCAGACAGAGCGAAGACTATACAAGCTCAATGTCGTTTGCCTGTGGACCTTTCTTGCCCTGAATGATATTGAATTTAACCGAAACGCCTTCTTGTAAAGCTTTAAAATCTTTGGGTTTGGTTGCGGCAGCATGGAAAAAATACTCTTCATTGCCAGCAATGATAAAACCAAATCGTTTTTTTCTGTCAAAAAATTTGATGGTGCCTGATCTTTTTGTTTTTTCTTGTTTAATAAATAGGCTTGTTATGGCCTGTATGATACTTTTTATACTCATTAAGCGATTCCTGTTAGGTTTTTATATGCTGTGTTCACCGATAAAAGAGATTATCATTATCTGTTATCATTCACCACTTATTGAAACACACAGCTAGATGCTATATTGTCCATTAAAATTTAAGCATGGTTAGGGCAGTTCTGTCTGATATCAACGGTGGGAATACTCAAGATGTTTTCTGATTATTTTAAAGTATTATTGCATTACCTTTTACCTAAAAATACACTTACTACTCTAGCAGGGTTGTTGGCTCATGTCAAAAATCCTTTCATTAAGAATGCGATGATCCGTTGTTTTATTGCCAAATATCAAGTGAATTTGAGCGAAGCGGAAGAAGAAAATTATCAAAACTATGAGGACTTTAATGCTTTTTTTATTCGCAAATTGAAGCCTACCTGTCGTCCTATCGCCCAATGCGATATTGTATCACCTGTTGATGGATACTTGAGTGAAAGTGGCCTGATTCAGTCTCACTCTTTGTTGCAAGCCAAAGGACGTTATTATGGATTAGAAGAGTTATTTGCAGGCGATAAAGAGCGTGCATTGCAATTTTCTAATGGTCTTTATGCCACACTTTACTTATCTCCTAAGGACTATCATCGGGTGCACATGCCCATAGATGCGGTTTTAAAAGAAATGATTTATGTTCCCGGACAATTATTCTCCGTTCAACCTATGACCACGCGTGTGATACCGAAGCTTTTTGCTCGTAACGAACGGGTGATTGTTTTTTTTGAAACAAGCGTTGGATTAATGGCGATGGTTCTCGTTGGAGCAACCATTGTTGGCGCTATAGGCACCACTTGGCAAGGTGACATTAAGCGTTCGAAAATCCAAACTCGCACCACTTTTCCCACCACACTCGAGGAAAAGACATCATTTTTGCAAGGCGAAGAAATGGGCTATTTTAAGCTAGGCTCTACAGTCATTTTACTTTTTGCAGATAGCAAACAAGTCCATTGGGTCCCAGGACTACAGGCGGGCAGCCCTATCCAATATGGCAATCCATTCGGAATCATTGAGTAATCAATTTGAAGAGCATATAGTAAACTCTTTAAAGCATATAAGGAGCGGTATTGTGATTGAATACATTTATAAAGGATTTAAGATTTCATACAAAATTACCTCCATTGAGGCTGAAAAAAACACCTACAAAGCAGATGGCTCAGTCACTTATTTGTTGAACATACCAAAATCATTTACACCCAAACAGTTTCAAACTGAGAACCATACGCATTTAGGTGCGGAACATGAAATCAAAAATCTACTCGAAAGTTATATCGATTTTGAATTGAAAAACTTCTATGAGATGAACAAATATCCCAATGAACGGGCAGTACGCTGAAGATAAGACTGGCGAATGCCGCAGAGAAAAAGTCTCTTTTCATCCTCATCTAAATACGAAGAGCGGATTTTAACTCCACAAAGAGCTCTCGAAAAAGAGTGCGCGCCTCTATGTGTATCCCAGGGCTATTAGATTCTCTCGGGCCAGCTATATTAAGCACATGGATATTTTCTCGGCTTATCCATTCATGTATCTTCTCCACTATGCCATCTTTTTCAGTTAAGCTGATAATTAAGTGAGGTTTTCTTTGCCGCTCTGCATCGGCAATTGTTAATCGAGTGCCATCTTGTATTTTTTCAGGCAGTGGTAAACATGGAACAATAATTAACGTTCCATCCGAATCACGAATATTTAGCATGGTTCTTTCGTCTGGATTGGCAGTAGTTGCCTCTGTCAAAGAAGGATATCTGTCTAATACACAATCCCCATTTTCATCTAATCCACCTTTCGGGCACCAACCACTAATGGGTATCTTTAACTCGTCTCCAATTGAAAGGCCGGCCTGATCAACACCAGTTTGGCCCCCTGAAACAATTTTTTCAATCATAAAACAGACTCCTGTTTATCTTTTGCATACTTGAATGGGGTAAATTTTTTCGGAAAATCATAAACATCCATCCCTGTTACCCTTTTGATATAGTTAACCAATAGATTCGCAGGGCCAGCTAACAGAATGCTGTAAAGTACTTTAATAGAGAAACTGATTGCTACTACCTGCAAGATATTGTTATTTGAGATTGAACCAATTTCCATCATTAAAATAGCGATCAATGAATACTCGAGTTTAGCCATTTTTCCCTAATCCGTTCGCCCTGAGGAGCGTGCGTAGCACGCGTCTCGAAGGGCTTTCTA
>DAHWEW010000085.1:0-7745 GCA_027326225.1 Legionellaceae bacterium | reverse complement strand
AACAACAAACGATTCCTTGGTTGTTGCAGGGACGAGATTTGATAGGGCAAGCACAAACAGGGACTGGGAAAACAGCGGCTTTTGCTTTACCCATTTTAGAACGGCTTACTCCAGATCTTCAAGGTGTGCAAGCTTTGATTTTAGCGCCTACTCGAGAGCTTGCGATTCAAGTGGGGGCTCATATTGAAGCTTTATCTGTGCATCAACAAAAGACGCGTGTGAGTGTCTTATGTGGTGGACAGGATTATCGGCCTCAGTTGAAAACATTACGCGAAGGCGCGCAAATTGTGGTAGGAACTCCTGGTCGCATTCTTGACCATATAGAACGAGGTACTTTACAACTAGGGCATTTAAGTACTTTTGTACTCGATGAAGCCGACGAAATGTTACGTATGGGTTTTATCGAAGACGTTGAAACCATTTTGGCAAAATTACCTAGCTCTAAACAAATTGCTTTGTTTTCAGCAACCATGCCGCCTCGGATCCGTCAAATTGCCAAAAGATATCTCAATGATCCCGTATCGATTGAAATTCGAATGGCAACAGAGACCGTACAGAGTATTGAGCAGCGATTTCTCTTTGCACAACAAGCGCAAAAACCAGAAGCGCTGCTACGGATTCTTGCATCTGAGAATCATCAAGGTGTGATTGTATTTGTGCGTACTAAAAGTAGCACTGAAGAAGTGGCGGAACTGTTGCAAAAACAAGGGATAAGAGCAATGGCAATTCATGGCGATTTGACCCAACCCCTCCGTGAAAGAATCATTCTGCAATTCAAACAAGGTGCAATTGATATTTTGGTAGCAACAGATGTGGCAGCACGTGGTTTAGATGTGGAAAGGGTCACTCATGTGATTAATTACGATATGGCTCATGATTGTGAGACTTATGTGCATCGAATTGGTCGTACTGGTAGAGCAGGACGAAGTGGTGTAACGATTTTGTTTGTGACACCCAAAGAGTCTAGGATGTTGAATCTCATTGAAAAGCACACCCGTCAGCGAATTGAAAAAATAATGGTTCCTAATGATCACGCGATTCATATGGCCAAGATTCAGCGTTTCATGACAAATATTACCGATCGTTTAGAACATGAGCATCTGCCTTCTTATCGTCAAATGATAGAGACTTACGTAAAAGAACAAGATGTATCTCCTATTGATGTTGCGGCAGTATTGGCCTTATTGCTGCATCAAGATAAACCTTTTAGACATCAGATGTCTTTACCAAAAGCCATACCATCTGTTAAAGAATCACGTCTGAAGGGTGATTTTCACAAAGCGGGCAAAGCAACACAATCACCATCTCGGGTAAAACGCATACCCAATGATTATCCCCAAGAGCTCTTTCGTCTTGATGTTGGTCGAGTTCATGGCGTGAAACCTGGTAATATTGTTGGGGCAATTGCCAATGAAGCAGGGTTGCAAAGTCGCTATATTACCGGTTTGAAAATCCATGATGATCACTCAACAGTCATGCTGCCAAAAGGAATGGCCAAAGAAGTATTTCAAGATTTAAATAAAGCTTGGGTATGTGGTAGGCAGCTGAAGTTAACCTCTCTTGGTGCTACATAATACTCTGTGACCATGTATATGACAAACGGGTTTAAAAAAATTGATTACGCTTTGCTTTCAGGACTATAATCTTATCTAAAATCCACTTGATTAAGGTCAAGCATGAAAACTCTCCTGATAGCATCGCTGCTTTTCTTTACTTCGTTATTGTCTGCGGCTTCTTTGAATAGCATGGTTGTTTTCGGTGATAGCTTATCGGATAACGGTAATCTTTATGAGTTCATGAAGCACCAGTTACCGGTATCACCTCCTTACTTTGAGGGACGGTTTTCTAATGGTCCGGTATGGGTTGAGCTTTTGATCAGATCCTATTATCACTCAGATGCCAAAGCACATTTATTCAACTATGCTTTTGGTGGCGCTGGTGTTTTGGAAGATGAGGATAGTGATGATGGTTTGTTTACCTTAAAGCGTGAAATGGATAGCTATTTTCTGGCTCATCAAGAAAAAGCCGATGAGAATAGTATGTATGTGATATGGATAGGTTCAAATAATTATTTAGGGGTGCCCCCTGATATGGATAAGGCAGTCAGAGATGTGAACCTTGGGATTCAACATGGCTTACAACGTTTGGTGGATAATGGTGCAAAACATATTTTGGTCGTGAATGTGCCTAATTTAGGCATTGCCCCTGTTGCACGTGAGTTTGGCGCAGTTGAAGAGCTGACCTATTTGTCCAAACAGCATAATATTCTTCTCGAACAACAGGTTAAAGATCTGCAAAATCAATATTCAGACATTCAATGGATCTATCTTGATGTGAATAAAACGCTTGAGGATATGGTCCAACATCCAGAATTTTATGGTTTAACGAATGTTACAGATACCTGCTACGAACAAGCAGCTAAGACCAGATCCTCACGTTCAATATTAAAAATGGTTTCAAGCATTAAACCTAACTCAAATACTTCTGGGGATGATGTTTGTGAGGGCTACCTCTTTTTTGACCCTGTGCATCCAGCGTCGGCTGTTCATATACTGATGGCAGAAAAAGCTCGCGAAGTATTCGATGATTTGGGCATAGAATTTAATTAATCACCAACCCTTATTGGCACAAATCTCTTCATAAGCTTTGGTTATGGCTTGTGTTTTTTCATTGGCTATTTTAATCATTGCTTCTGGTAGCCCTTTCGCTATGAGTTTATCAGGGTGGTTTCGACTGATGAGTTGTCGATAGGCGCGTTTGACCTCTTGCTTGTTAGCCGTTTTTGGAATATTCAAAATGGCATATGCATGGTCTAAGGTTGAGTATCGTTTTTGTTGGGTTCTCTCTTCATGGGCGGATGAAGAGGATCGTGATCGTTGATAGGCACTGTGAGAAACAAAATCCTCATAAAATTGATATTGCCTTTGCAGCGGAGAGAATCCCATATCGATTAGAATTTTGTTGAGAATACGTTGTTTGGTAGAGGTCAGGCCATCAACAAGGGCAGCTCGATATTGGAGGTCTATGAAGAGTTTCAATAATTCTAGATTATCATGTAACGCTTCTTTTAACGTTCTAATCAGCGTCTCTAAAGCAAAAGGAGAAAGGACTTTGCCTTTATTGAAATAATTTTGTGCTTTTATGATTTCAGCTTGTTTTAAATCCATTTCCTGCATCAATTTTTTGGCCATTTCAATTTCATGTATCGATACCAGGCCATCAGCTTTGGCAATATGACCCATCACGCTAAAGGTTGCTTCGAAGAAGATCTGTTGAACAGTTGACCGTCTTTCTGCATGATAATGCCAATGAGGGCGTGAGAAATGAAGATAAAGCCCGCGATCAAAAAAGTTTCCGATGAGAACACCAAAGAATGCGCCCACGGGACCTGCAACCAGATGCCCTAGAAATGCGCCGATTAATTTCCCCCACCAGGTATTGCTGGTAAAAAACTGTCTAAAATCCACTCAAATTCCTTAATTTATGAAAGAGGCACTCCGTTTCACGCATTGTATCAAAGAGATATTTTATAATCATTTACCCCGCTTTGTCACATCCCACAGGAGCTCAGGCCTTGTACTATTGAACATTTTTACAACAGCCTGTAAAATGATCTTCAATTAAACTCATAGGTACTGTAATGCTCAATAGCTCTATTCCTTGCGTGCTTCTTGTTGAGGATAATATAGTAGCCTTACATATTGTTGAATCATTGGTGACGAAAGCGGGTTATCGTTTTATTTCAGCAATGGATGGTGAAGAAGCGTTAGAATTAGCACAATCAGAAGCATTTGATCTGATTATCACAGACATTGGATTGCCTGGAATGTCTGGTTATGATTTCACAGAAAAAGTACGCCTCTGGGAAGCAGAATGTGAAAAGAAGCCAATTCCGATTGTTGGTTTAACCGCGCATTCAACGGAGCAGGAAACAAATAAATGTCTTGAAGTAGGGATGAATGATCTTTTTCCTAAGCCCTTTACTTTAAACATGATGCGCGTGATTGAGAACCAATTCATGGTGTCGTCTGATAAAAGGTCTTTTGACCATTTTCATGATAATAAAAGACTTCAAGATGAAAAATTGGCATTGGATCTGGATTATATTGAACGTCAACTGATAGAACTACAGCATCTCCCTTTATTAGACGTTTCAATGGCTATGGAACATTTGGGTAGTGAAGAAATGTTGCATGCCATTTTGTCTATGATGGTCAATCAAGAGATCCCGAATGATTTATTGGCTTTGGAGACAGCATTCCGGGTAAAAAATTGGGATTGTGTTGAGAAATTGGCGCATAAGATGAAAGGAGGTGCGCTCTATTGTGGCACGATTCGGATGAAATATGCCTGTCAAAATTTCGAACGATATCATCAAACAGGCTATGCTCCTTTGTTGGAAATGCTATATCATCATCTGTTCCAGGTGGCAGAGGACACAAAAAAAAGCATTGAACAATGGTTATTGAATGCATCTTCATCAATGCTTTAAGCAAATTTGGCTAAGACAAATACGCCGATAAAACACAATGCTACTGCCCAACTCACTCTATCATTTATGGCAAAAATGATGGGATCGTCGTGCATATTTCCACGATGAGCGATCAAATGAGTGCGGGAAATCCAATAAAGCAGGATGGGGCATGCTAACCAAATGAAGTTGGGCGTGAGATAGAGTTTTGCAGTATGTGCATCTTGAATATAAAGCGCTAAGACCAACACGGAAAGATAGCCCGCACAGATCCCCATTTGAGAGACGATTTCCAAATCTTGATGAGTATAGCCTCGTCCATGAAGATAATCTTGAAATCCCTCTAAGCGCGCGGCTTTGAGCTCATTAAAGCGTTTGAGGAAGGCGAGGCTTAAGAAAATAAACATCGAAAAACTCAGTAACCAGAAAGAGGGCAGCACACCAATAGCCAAAGCACCTGCAATGATGCGTAACGTATACAAGGTTGCTAAGGCTAAAACATCTAAGATAGCCATTCTTTTTAGTTTGATAGAGTAGAAGAAAGACAGACAAAAATAAGTCGATAAAACTGCAAGAAAGCGATAAGGTAGGCAGAAAGCGCTTATTGTGAATGCGGAAAAAAAAAGAATAGGCCAAAGGATCCAGCCAAGCTTGAGGCTTAAATGACCTGCAGCGAAAGGCCTTTGACGTTTGCGATGGTGATGGCGATCATCTGAGACATCAATCAGATCGTTTAAAAGATAAACACTTGATGCTGTGAGTCCAAACGCAATGAATGCGAGGCTTGCTAACAGATCAGAATGTAGCGATCCAAACATGTGCGCTGCTATCAGTGGCAAGAAAATCAGTAGATTTTTCACCCATTGATAGAGGCGTAACGCTTTCATGAGGGCCTGAACGGTCGTAGGTTTATCGTTTGGAAACACTTTGGTGAGATTCCCTAAACGATTGATTTTTTCAATAAATGAAGAAGAGTTACTCACCAAATAAGCTTCTTTTGCATATTGCCAGACGGGGATATCATCGGCGTGATTACCTACATAATCAAATCCGCCAGGGCCGAATCGAGCAATGAGCGTATCACGTTTAGTCTCTGCTTTTAAGTTGATATCATCATGGGTGGCTAATACTTCATCAAAAAAATTGAGATGAATGGCAATGGCTTCGGCATAATGTTGATGACTCGCCGTGGCCAGAATAATCTGTCGTCCTTCTCTTTTTTGTTGTTCGAGCCATGCGGTAAGGGTTTTGTTGTATGGTAAATGAGCGGGATCAAGGTGACAAGCGAGCGCTAAATTTTTTTTGAGGATGCTTTTTCCTTGCTTCCCCCACTTAAATAACTTGAGAAACTGCAAAGGATGGGACGTAAAAAAAACACTCACCGACTCAAAAAGTAAGTCGGTTTGAATGAGTGTTCCATCTAAGTCGACAACAAGGGGTCGACTGTTTAAAGGCCTGTCAGTAGAATCAAAGGGTTGCTGCTCCATTGCTTTGTTTATCCAGTGTTGTTTTTTGAATGTTTATCAGTTTGCTGATTCCTGTTTCTGCAAGTGCCAGCATATCATTCAATTGATTGCGATTAAAACTACCATCTTCAGCTGTGCCTTGGACTTCAATAAAATGACCTTGCTCATTCATAACCACATTCATATCTGTTTCAGCCAAAACGTCTTCGGCATAATCTAAATCAAGAACAGGCTGTCCGCGATAAATGCCAACAGAAACTGCGGCAACATATGTAAAAGTAGGGACTTTTCTTATTTTTTCGCGCGAGACCATCCAATCTATCGCATCTTTCATGGCGACACAGGCGCCGGTGATAGCGGCAGTACGCGTACCGCCATCGGCTTGCAACACATCACAATCTAAGGTAATGGTATTTTCACCTAAGACTTTCAAGTCTACACAAGTTCGTAATGAGCGGCCTATAAGTCGTTGGATTTCTAATGTTCTGCCTCCTTGCCTGCCTTTACTGGCTTCTCGTTCAGTGCGGCTATGGGTAGCGCGTGGGAGCATGCCATACTCTGCTGTAACCCAGCCTTCATTTTTGCCCTTGAGAAAACGAGGAACGCCATCTATCACAGAAGCGGTACATAACACGCGGGTTTGGCCAAATTCAACAAGTACGGAACCTTCTGCATGTTGGGTATATTGGCGGGTGATTTTGATGTCACGAAGTTGATTGGGTTCACGTTTACTCGGGCGCATGATGGTATCCTTGGTAAAATTTTGGAGTATATACCCAAAATCCTTGGAAATGCTAATTTTGGACTATCTGTTTCCTCTTCAGGATGCACTCGCTTCTTTTTTAGAGTATATTTCTGCCACACCCATTTTGTTGGAATTTTGTATGACTTGTAGCATGACTGCTTTTGCCAGAGTAGAGAGCCAATTAGGAGAGAGTGTCTTATGTTGGGAGATAAAATCAGTCAACCATCGTTATCTGGATGTTTCATTTCGCTTGCCTGAATCTTTTCGTTTTATTGAAGGGGACTTACGGCAAGTGATTCGTGGTAAAGTCTTTCGTGGTAAACTAGAATGTCAACTCAAGGTCAATGAGTTGATGTCAGATGTTCAAGCCATTAAAATGAATGAGGCATTGGTTCAATCATTGATCCAAGTAGGAGAGACACTAAAAGCAAAATATGCCCTCGTTAATGATTTATCCGTCAGTCACCTATTGGCGTACCCTGGGATTTTGCAAATCAGTCAACCGGACATGAACGCTTTTAAACAGCAAGTGGAACGCTCTTTTCAAGAAGCATTGTCTCAATTGCTCATAGTTAGGCGTAGAGAAGGAGCGGGGTTAAAAGACATCATTGGTCAACGTCTTTTGCAATTACGAGAAGAAATGGCACGTGCTCGGCAAGAAGTGACTCTGTTAAGCAGAGACGCCAAAGAAAAATTGTTGAAGCGCTTGGCATTGGTGAGAATGGAAGTGGTTGAGGCTCGTATTGAGCAAGAAATTGCACTTTTGTTAACCCGTATGGATGTGAGTGAAGAATTAGATAGGTTAGATGCACATATAACGGAAGTAGCTAAAGCCCTTAACAGTGAAGGTACGGAAGGCAGACGATTAGATTTTTTGATGCAAGAATTAAATCGTGAAGCAAATACTTTAAGCGCTAAATCAGATTCGGTTCTTTTGACCCAGCAGGCGGTACAAATGAAAGTGCTGATTGAGCAAATGCGTGAACAAATTCAAAATATAGAGTGAGTGCAATGAATGACAATGATTTTGGCAGTCTATTTATAGTGGCGGCGCCCTCCGGGG
>DAHWEW010000084.1:0-7837 GCA_027326225.1 Legionellaceae bacterium | reverse complement strand
ATCTTCCACAAAGTTTTGAATTTGCTGCACCATCCCCACTGACTGTATTCTCAAACCTTGATAACCATAGCCCAGCAATAAGCTACTCTGCTCACCCACCGGTAAGCTATAATTCACGTTCCCACCGAATCTATCAGAACTATAGTTACTGACATCAATCAGTCGTCTGGGATCCACTTTTGAGTAGTAAAGATCAAAGCCTCTACCCACTCCAGTATCTGTATAAAACGGATTGTAATAGTTAAACGTGTAGTTTTGCCCCCAGTAGCTTGCATTAAATCCTAAACCAACTGTACGACCCGTTCCCATGAAGTTATATTGGTTAAACGCTGCATTAAATTGTGGTCCAGTTGTACCATAGCCCAAAGATGCCGTAGCCTCAGCAGACGGGGCCTCTTCAACCTGAACATCTAAATCGACTTGATTATTTGCGCCCGTTACAGGTGTGGTTTTAACATCAATGTTTTTCAGATAACTCAAAAGCCGCAATCTTCGCTCAGATTCTTTGATATTATGTAAAGACAGCAAAGCACCTTCGTGCTGACGTATCACATTCCGTAAAACATAATCTGCGGTTTTTGTATTACCATGGAAATTGATCCGACGAACGTACACATGTCGGCCTGGATCAACGACAAAAGTAATGAATACGGTCTTATGCTCTTCATCAATACGTGGTTCAGCATTAATAGCAGGAAAGCCAAATCCCACATCACCTAATGCTAACCCTATCGCAGAAATGGTCTCTGTGACTTTTTTTCGTGAAAAAACATCACCTGCTCTGACTTGAACGAGAGAATCTATTTTTGCTTTGGGTAATACTGTTTTTCCAACAACAGAAAACCCGGCAAACCGATATTGTGGGCCTTCCTCAATGTGAATATTGATAAAGACATCTTTTTTATCAGGTGCAAGCAATACCTGAGATGAGATGATCTTAAATTTCAAATAACCGCGATCCAGATAAAAAGAACGTAACGCTTCTAAAGAGCTATCCATCGAAGCCTTAGAATATTGATCTTTTTTGGTAAAGTAGGTAAAAAGCCCTCTGGGCGCTAAAGCTAATTCAGGAAGCAATTCATCAGCCGAAAAATCGTGATTGCCTATTATCTTGATTTCTTTAATTAAAGACACACGACCCTCAGAAATGGTGACCGTAATGCCAACACGGTTTTCTGTGAGATCTGTGACTTTTGACTCAATTCTCGCATTGTACTTTCCTTGAGCATTGTAGGCTTGCTTTAACTCTTTCTCAAGCCGCTCAAGTGCGGCTCTTTGAAACACGCGTCCTTTGACTAAGTCCAATTCTTTCAGAATTTCTTTCATTTTATCGCTAGGAATTTCATTGTTCCCAACGACCGTGATAGAACCAATGGTTGCTCTCTCAACAACATTCACAATCAAGGTATTCCCCTCGCGCTCAAGGACTACTGATTGGAAAAATCCGGTATCATATAAGGCACGAATAATCTGAGGGGTTGATTCAGGGCCCACTTCTTCCCCAACTTGAACAGGCAAATAGTTCAATACGGTTCCAACACTCACTCGCTTCAAACCCGTCACTTTGATATCGCGAACAACGAACCCATTTGCAGCTACAATCTGTGTCGACCAAATCAATGCCGTTGAACAACACGCTACTAGTACAAGTTTTTTACTGATTTTTTTCATTATTATTTTACACCCAGTACAACGACTTTTGGTCAGTCTGAACATGCCAACCTTTTATAGGAAGTCATTCACCCTGTCAACAGGCAAAGCATCAATGACTCTTCAGAGCCGGGGTCAGAGAACCCTACCCAGCTACGTTTGACACCTTGATGAGCTAACATCAAATTGAAAACGACTGATGAATTAGGTCAATCCCAAAATATCATTATGCAATGCAATAACCATCAATGTGAACAAGAGTCCCAAACCCAAATAAGTCCCCATTGTTTTTAAACCTTCAGAAAGAGGACGTCTCCTCACAATTTCAATCAGATAATAAAGCAAATGGCCGCCATCTAACATGGGAATAGGTAAGATATTTAATACGCCAAGACTGATACTCACCACAGCCAAAAAAGACAAATAGTATGAGAGACCACTACGCCCAGATTCACCAGCACCTCTTGCAATACCTACCGGTCCACTAATACTCTGTATTGGTAATTGGCCCATCACCAAACGCCCAATGAGGACAAACGAGGCTTTGGTGAGCATTAGTGTTTCACCGAATGCAATGGGAATAGCATGAATGGGAGTCTCTTGCTTTAACCGTAACCACCCTTTAGGCCAATCCATTTTTTGAGAACGCACACCAAGATATCCTTCTTTCTTGCCATCAACACTTTCACCAATCGCATTGATCAAGATATGCATGGTTTTATTATGGCGCTTGATGGTGAGTGTTAGACTCTGTTTTGGATGTTGTCTAACAAAATCAACCAAATCGAGCCAATCATTAATTTTTTGATCATTCAGAGCAACAATTCTATCGCCTACTTGCAATCCAGCCATTTGGGCGGGTGATTCTTTCATCACTTCACCAACAATAGGTGGGATAGAGGGTACAAAAGGGAGAATGCCAAAACCATCTAATAGATCAGGTTTTTTCACATCCAAATGCCATTTTCCCACAGGGAAAAGCAAGGTCTTTTGTTCATGATTCAATAACGATCTGACCGTCATAGGGACCGGATCTGTCGTTCCTAAAAGAGGCATTAATACGTACTGGAAATCACGCCAACTCTCAATTTTTTGAGAGTCCAATGAAATGATCTCTTCTTGTGAAGTAAGACCCATCTGATAAGCAATACTGCCTGGTTTAACCTCTGCAATAATAGGCGCCAAAGATTGGATGCCTATCACCAGCATAAGCCACAATGCGACAAATGCGAAAAGAAGATTAAATAAAGGCCCTGCAAGAACAATAGCCATACGCATCCAGACTGGCTTATTGTTAAATGCCAGATGACGCTCTTCTTTCAGCACTTCACCCTCACTCTCATCAAGCATTTTGACATAACCACCTAGAGGGAAAAGCGAAATCGCATATTCTGTACCATGCTTACCATGCCATGAAGCCAGAACTTTGCCAAAACCAAACGAAAAACGTAAAACCTTCACCTGACAACAACGAGCGACTATAAAATGGCCATATTCATGAACAAAAATTAAGAGCATCAGCGCTAGAACAAAATAAAACAACGTCAATACCATATAAAGATTCCAGTGAGTTCTAACGTCCCATAACGAATACAAGACCAGCATAAAAAAGAGGAGCCGCGGCTATTAAGCTATCAATGCGATCAAGTATCCCCCCATGCCCTGGGAAGATATGTCCCGTATCTTTTAGCTTGCTGCGTCGCTTCAACATACTGATAAATAAATCTCCAAGCATTGAAATCAAAGCAACACTGAAAGAAACCCAATACCATTTCGTCAAGGATTCAGGATGAAGGCACAAAGAGCCAATAAAAGCGACAAACATTGCCAATAAAAGACCGCCCATAGCCCCTTCTATGGTTTTACCTGGACTAACCAAAGGGATGAGTTTATGATGGCCCCATCCGTTTCCTGCCAAATAAGCGCCAATATCTGTAGCCCAAACAAGGCATAATAAATAGACAATGAGATGCTTTCCAGAATCATGCTGATAGATAGCAAGCATGGTACTGGCAAACACTGGTAATATAATAAGTGCCGCCCCGCCCACTACGATTCGAAACCCCCAATAAGCCTCTGAAGTTGGAAAAAGCAATACGGCGAATAAAATGAGGAGCCAAAGACCTAAATCAACCATCAATCCATCATAAGATCCATAAAGACTCAAACCCACAAAAAGCAATAACACTGTTAGATAGACTAGCTTCGCCACAAATGTCTGGAGAGGAATCAATTGCATCCATTCAACACCCGCCATCACCACCAATAACAAGACCAGCGCTCTGATGACCCACAAGTTCCCATAATAAATTGCAATTAAAATCAAAGGGACCAGTACTAACGTCGTAAGTAGTCGCTGTTTAAACATATTTTGTCTCATTTAATTGCTTGGATACGTGTCCATAACGCCGTTGACGAATGCTAAAACAGTCCAAAGCTTTTTCAAATTCCACGGCAGTAAAATCAGGCCAATATACCTCAGTAAAATAAAGTTCAGTGTAAGCAAGCTGCCATAAAAAGAAATTACTGATTCTTTGCTCTCCACTGGTACGAATAAATAAATCAGGATCGGGTAATTCTTGGGTATTCAGTTTTGCAGCAAAACCGGTTTCATCTATATCATCGATAGAGATAAGCCCTTCAGACACGTCTCTCATCAATGCTTTTGCTGCCTGTATGATATCCCATTTTCCACCATAATTGAGTGCAAAATTCAAAATAAGCTTACTGTTATCGATGGTTAATTGTTCTGCTGCTTGCATCTCTTCACATAGTGCTTTTGATAATTGACTTCTATCCCCCAAAAAACGAACTGAAACACCTTCTTGGTGCAGTTCTTGTATTTCATCTTTCAGAGCATGAAGAAACAATTGCATGAGAAAGTCTACTTCCACAGCGGGTCTTGCCCAATTTTCGCTACTAAAAGCAAACAAACTCAAAACTGGAATGTGATGATGCAGACAGGATTTAATAACGGTCTTCACCGAGGCAACACCTTCTCGGTGGCCTTCAACACGTTGCATTCCTCGATTTTCAGCCCAACGTCCGTTACCATCCATGACGATGGCAACATGTTGAGGTAGTTTTTGATTCAACCTACTTCTTCCATCAACAAAAATGTTCTATAGTCTAACCTCTTTATGAGAAAAGATTAAGAGCTGTTATGTTTTATACTTGGAGTGCTGATGGTCAAAAACCTTCCTTTAGTATTATTGATTCTTGATGGATGGGGCTATCGCCTGGAAAAAAAACATAATGCCATAGCACTTGCACGTACGCCACATTGGGATCATTGGTGGCAAACTTACCCCCACACATTACTTGAAGCCTCTGGACCTTTCGTCGGATTACCCAATCTACAAATGGGAAACTCAGAAGTAGGTCACATGCATATCGGCGCAGGCCGAGTGGTGCCGCAAGATTTTACCCGGATCAATGATGCAATCACTCATGGAGACTTTGCAAAAAATCCCGTATTTGTTAAAACCATTGAGGAGATGAATCATCAAGGTTCCTCTTTACATGTTTTGGGCTTATTTTCAGAAGGCGGCGTGCATAGTCATGAAGATCATTTATTGGCCTTTTTAACCCTATGCGACTCTTATCAGTTCAAGCGCGTATATCTTCACCTGTTTCTGGATGGGCGTGACACTCCCCCTCAAAGCGCACTAAAAAGCATACAAAAACTTCAAGATTTTTTAAAGCATCATCCAACAGCCACCCTTTGTTCTATCACTGGTCGCTATTATGCCATGGACCGTGATCAGCGTTATCAACGCATTGAGCCTCTCTATCAGCTCTTAACAGAGTCCATCAGTCCTTATCATTTTGATTCAGCATCAGATGCCATCCTGTCGTTTTATCAACAGAATATATCTGATGAATTTATCCCGCCGACCATCATTGGCAAAGGACGCGCCATCCAAGACGACGATTGTGTCTTCTTTTTCAATTTTCGAGCCGATCGTGCTCGTCAACTGACAGATGCACTGATCAGCGAAACATTTCAAGGTTTTCCACGAGTTAAGAAACCTCGCATAAAACAATTCATCAGCATGACCCAATATGCTGACTATCTTCCTACCGAAGCGGCTTTCCCCCCTTTGAAGCTCACTCAAACGTTAGGAGAAGTATTAGAAAACCATGGCTTGCGTCAATTACGAATCAGTGAAACAGAAAAATATGCCCACGTTACCTTTTTCCTCAATGGAGGCATAGAAACACCCTATCCTCATGAAAAACGTATTCTCATTCCTTCGCCTAAAGTCGCGACTTACGATTTACAACCAGAAATGAGTGCAAAAGAACTCACTCAAGCTCTGATTGAGGCGATTAAAAGCCAGGAATTTGAAGTCATCATTTGCAATTATCCAAATGCTGACATGGTGGGACACACAGGAAATGTAGCCGCAACAATACGTGCCATTGAATGTCTTGATCAAGCGATGAATGAAGTATGGCAAACTTTAGAGCCGATGGGGGGGCAATTATTAATCACTGCAGACCATGGCAACGCTGAACTCATGTTTGATGACAGCACCCATCAACCTCATACCGCCCACACGAATGATCTGGTTCCTTTTCTCTATTTGGGTAAACATTGGCACTTTTTAAAAACCCAAGGGTGCCTCATTGACATTGCACCCACGCTGTTAACCCTACTAAACATTTCTCCACCAGATGAAATGACAGGAAAACCATTATTGGTAGAAAGCCATGTACCACAAGCTTAAACCTATATTTTTCTTGCTCCTATTCATCGTATCTCATGATTTATTTGCCGAAAGGACAACCTTATCCCAAACAAAAATCAAACTCCAACAGATAGAATCTAAAATCACTCAATTACAGAAAACGCTAGACAGCGCTCACAATAAAACAGAAGTGCTTCATCAAGAATTAGCACAGACGGACAAGAGAATCAGTGAAGGCGTGCAACAATTACATAAAATCCAACGAGACATGTCAGAGAAACAAAAAAAAATTGGACAATTGCAAAAACAAGCACAAGATTTAAATAAAGAGTTACAAGCCCAGCAACACCTCCTAGCCAACCACATTAAAGCCCGCTTTACTATGGGCGAGAACCAACCCCTCAAATGGTTGTTAAATCAAGATGACCCTTATAAGACCAGTCGAATATTGACCTTTTACCAATATGTGATTGAATCCCGTCAACGTCTCATCGAAGAAATACAATTAACCCAAAAAAAAATCAGCCAAACTGAAGAAAATTTAAAACAAGCGCTAGCCATACAAACAGAATTGCAGCAACAATTGAGTAGAAACCAACAAAAACTTGAAGAGGACAAACATTACAATACGACCATCATTCTATCTTTAGACCAAGAAATTAAAAAAAATAAAACCAGTTTAGAAGACTATCAACAAAATAAGGGTAACTTATCTGTATTACTCAAAACGTTAACACAACAAAGCATCAGCAAAATCCAACGTCCCTTCGCCTCTATGCGTCAAAAACTGCCCAAACCAATTGCGGCTCGTGTGTATCACATTCAAAGTATCAACCAAGGCGTTGTATTTTTTGCAGAAGAAGGGACACCTGTTTCCTCTGTATATCCTGGAAAAGTTGTTTTTAGTGATTGGTTAAAAGGATATGGCTTATTAATTATCATCGATCATGGCCAAGGGTTCATGACATTATATGCCCACAATCAATCCTTGTTTAAACAAAAAGGGGACATTGTCCAACAAGGTACACAAATAGCAACCGTAGGACACAGCGGCGGAATTAAGCAAAACGGACTATACTTTGAAATAAGACAACGAGGAAAAGCAATCTCTCCACAGAGATGGTTGGCATAACTCTAAAACCTATCTGCCCACATGAGTGTTGCACCTTTGCAGGGAAGTCATTACCCCAGATGAAATATTCCTGTTACAATAATAAGAATATTGGAGATGAGTGGTGGCCAAAGAGGCTCCCCCTATGAAGGAGAAGGATATGTTTAAAATGAGATTGCTTTCTAGTGCTTTTTTTACCCTAATGGTTGCGACCACCCTTTTTCCCCCCTCTCTATTTGCCGATGAGGAAACAACAGAGAATCCGAAAAGTACAGAACGCATTCCCATGGAAGATGTGCAACGTTTTTCCAATGCCATCAGTGAAATAAAAAAATACTATGTCAAACCTGTGAGTGATAAAGAATTATTTGATAATGCCATC